>JASFJF010000117.1:0-9960 GCA_050122255.1 Desulfobacterales bacterium | reverse complement strand
CCCGCCGGATCGATGCTTTCATCTACCGCCGTTTTCTTTGGAGGCGGTTCTGTGTCTGTCGGTTTGCTGTCCAGCGGTCTGACAGCCTTCTTGCGAACCCAGTATTCGTGTCTCTGGTCGAGCTGGTATTTGATCAAGACTTTGCCGTTTTGTTCAATCGGCTTGCCGCAGCGATCGACGCAAAGCCAGACCTTGTTTCTTTTAAAGCGCATGCGTTTCCATTCGGTCTTATCAGTTTCCAATTCTTTCTCCACGCGATCTGTGTTCACTCCTGAATGTTTTCGGTTTTCCATCACAAGGTTCATGGTTCAATGTTCAAGGGTTTTGAAGTAAAGAACCGAGTCGCTGACAGCGTGGCATCAGACACGTACAACGCCTAATCCTAAACCTAGAACCCAAAACCTTTGGACCCTGAACCTTCTTATTTGTAGAGATGAAACCGCTGGCTGATCTTGACAAACGCATCCAGCCCGCTTTGCCAGGATTCGGCCAGGCTATCCACTGGTTCCTCGTCCTCAAGTCGTTGACGGATTTGAGGATCCCCGATGATTAAGTCAATCGGTAGCCGCCGGGTTTCGTATTCATATGGCGGCTGTTTCCATTCAAATGCTTTTCTGTGGTGTACGATGATTGCTTGCAGCAAGCGCAAGCTGGTTTCATATGGCCGGTATTGCTCCGGGTCGGTGATGTGAATCTGAAACCCCCGGCAAGCCTGCATCTGCCATTTATTGGCGGTGGGCTCAAAAACAACCGGTCTGAGAAAGATGCCCGGAACCGAGGCGCCGTCAATGCCGGCAATAATTTTTTCAGTGTTTAGATACGGTGCGCCAAATAGTTCGAAGGGTAGGGTGGTTCCCCGGCCTTCGGAAATATTGGTGCCTTCCCAGATAACCTGCCCCGGATAGACCATGGTAGAAACAGGGGTGGGTAGATTGGGCGAGGGTGCTACCCAGGGAAGCCCCGTCCGGTTGAAATACATCGACCTGCGCCAGCCTTTCATTGGAATAACTTCCAGATCGCAGCCAATCTTATAATGCGCATTAAAGAGCTTTGCCAGTTCTCCGATGGTGAGGCCATGCCGCATGGGCAGCGCATAGCGTCCCACAAACGATCGGTAATTGGTATTCAGACAATTGCCCTCGACTGTTTTCCCGTTAATCGGATTGGGCCGGTCAAGAACCACGACCTTTTTATGGAATACCTTTGCCGCTTCGAGACAATAGGAGAGTGTGTATATGAAGGTGTAAACGCGGGTGCCGACGTCCTGCAGATCAACGAGAAGCACATCGATCGGATCAAGCATTGATTCGGTGGGCTTGCGCGTTTTTCCATACAGGCTGTAGACCGGTAAATTCAAGACTGGATCAACGCTATCTGCGGATTCGACCATGTTATCCTGTTTTTCAGAAAAAAAACCATGTTGCGGTGAATACAACGCTTTGAGCTTATCCGCAAAGCGCTGCCGGATACCCAGACGGGCGTGATTGAATTTGCTGTCCACCGATGCCGGATTACACAAGAGTCCCAGTCGGGCGTCTGCCACCCATTTGGGCGGCGATTTTAGAAAGCGTTCAAGTCCGGTTTGTACGATTGCCAAAAAATGCACTCCTTTGTTGAAAATTACAAACGATACCAAACATATCAAGTATATTCATAACATAGAATGGAGACATATCAAAAGTGAAAAAGCTTGACATTACGGGCCATAATTCATACAAAAGCAGGCTATTTTGCCCTTCGCCGTCTGGGCCGACGCGTCGATTACCGGCCATGGCGGTCTTATGATATCTGCGTACGGTCCAAATGTCGATCTATGTATATCCATTATGGCCGGTTTGAGTCTTTGGCGCTCTTTCCGGTGTTTGAGCGATTGATTGGTGAAAATTGAACTAAAAGGCGTGGTCATTGTCGTTGGCAATTACGGCAGCGGTAAGACCGAGGTGGCAATTAACCTGGCGGCATACCATAAACGCGACGGGATGGATGTTCGGATTGCCGATCTGGATGTGGTCAACCCCTATTTTCGAACGCGTGAAGCCAAAGGGTCGCTTACAGATCTGGGCATCGAAGTCGTTTTGCCGCCGGCGCAATACCTGCAGGCGGATCTTCCGATTCTAAGCCCCGAAGTGGCCGGGATGATCCGCAAACCCGCTCAACTGACTCTGCTCGATGTCGGCGGCGATGATGTGGGAGCGACCATACTGGCGGCACTCGAGAATGCGTTAAATGAAGTCGCTCCGCGGGTTTTGCAGGTTGTCAATCCGTTAAGGCCGTTTACTGAAACCCTCGAAGGTTGCCTTAAAGTTCGCGACGCGATTGAAACAGCTGCCAAGCTGACGGTTACCGGCATTATCGGCAATGCCAATCTCATTGACGAGACCGTGCCCGCTGATATTTACAACGGTTACTCATTTGTGCGCGACCTGTCTAAACACAGCGGGCTGCCCCTTGAATTTATCACCGTCACCCGGGCCCTCATGCCGTCTGTCGATCATCATCGTTTTGCCTGCCCGGTGCTGCCGATTGACAGACAACTGGTTCCGCCCTGGCAAAAGCGCGTTGAATTCGGCCGGCCGGGTGCATCCGAATGATGGTTGCGGATTGACGCGGGTGGCGATATGACAAATCGCTGAAACATCCGTGCGGATGTCATTTGCCACCAAGTCCCGAAGCTGAACACAGGTTGTATTCCCTGTATTGGGTTGTGTCCTTGGTGAAATTCGTGTTAAAGGTGAGTGTTTGAGATAGGTTCTACCATCCGCTGTATCTGTCAGCGTCAACATATCAAAGGAGTTATAATTCATGGCATATGAGCATTCAGTTGACAACAATCGATGTAAGGGGTGCGGATTGTGTGTAACCGTATGCCCCAAAAATGTTCTTGAGATTTCCAATAAGGTCAACGCAAAAGGCTATTTCCCGGCATATCAGGAACGTCCCGAGGATTGCATTTTCTGTGCGCTGTGCTGCACCATGTGTCCGGATGTTGCTATCACCATCCGCGAAATTGAGGAGGAGGCATCGGGAAAAACCTAAAGTTGGCGCTATCCCGATTTTTCATTATTTTTCAGGTAACATTCAGATTGATAAAACAGTCAAGCGAAGGGACATAAACTATGGGAAAAGTCTTGATGAAAGGCAATGAGGCCATAGGGGAAGCCGCCATCCGGGCCGGCTGTTTGAACTATTTTGCCTACCCCATCACGCCTCAATCTGAAGTAGCTGAATATCTATCGCGCCGCCTACCTGAAGAGGGTGGCACATTCTTACAGGGGGAAAGCGAAGTGGCGGTCTCCTACATGATTTTTGGTGCAGCTGCCTGTGGGGAGCGCGTTTTTACGACTTCTTCCAGCCCCGGTATCAGCCTGATGAGTGAAGGCATTAGCTACATTACAGCCGCTCAGTGTCCGGCCGTATTTGTCAATATCATGCGCGGCGGTCCGGGATTGGGAGGCATCTTGCCTTCCCAGGCCGACTATATGCAATCGGTAAAAGGGGGCGGGCACGGTGATTACAAGCTGCTGGTTATGGCGCCGGCCAGTGTCCAGGAAGCCGTTGAAATGATGATGAGCGCCTTTGCGCTGGCCGAAAAATACCGCAACCCGGTCATGATTCTGGGCGACGGTCTCATCGGTCAGATGATGGAGCCAGTCGAATTTCCAGACGCTCTCAAAGCCAAGCCTTCCAATAAGGATGAATGGGCGACTAACGGCATGGCCACCCGCAGCAGTGACCGGCGGAACCTGGTCAAAACGCTCTATCTGGATCCAGAGGAGCTCAATGCCCACAATTTGATGCTGCACGCCAAATATACACAGATGGAAAAAGAAGAAGTGCGCTACGAAGCGTACAACGTTGATGAAGATTACAACCTGCTCATTGTCAGTTACGGCACAATGAGTCGTGTTTGCCGCACCGCCATTGATAATTTGAAAGATCAGAAGATTGAAATTGGCATGATTCGGCCGCAGACGCTCTTTCCTTTCCCTCAAAAGGCCATCTACGACGCGGCCGGCAAGGCAAGCTGCCGAGCAGTGCTATGTGTCGAAATGTGCATGGGGCAAATGGTGGAGGACGTGGAGCGCAGTGTTTCAGGACAACGGCCGGTGCATTGGTACGGTAAATGCGGTGGTGAAGTCCCCACCCCCGAAGAGGTCATCGAGGAGATTCGTAAATTGGTCAATTAGTTAAATGGTCAAGGAGAAAAGGAATGGGAAAAACATTTCAAAAACCCGAGGCCCTAGCCGAAACCGTCACGCATTATTGCCCGGGATGCACCCACGGGGTTGCCCACAGGCTTGTCGCAGAGGTTATCGAGGAGCTCGGCGTCCGCGGCAAGACCGTTGGCATCGCGCCGGTGGGCTGCGCTGTGTTGATGTATAACTATTTTACCTTTGATTTCCAAGAGGCGGCCCATGGCCGTGCGCCGGCTATGGCAACCGGTATCAAGCGCGTTCGGCCGGACCTCGTTGTATTTACCTACCAGGGGGACGGGGATCTGGCGAGCATCGGTATGAGTGAAATTGTGCATTCTGCCAACCGCGGCGAAAAATTCACCGTCATCTTCATTAATAACGCGGTTTATGGAATGACGGGCGGCCAGATGGCACCGACTACCATGCCGGATCAGCGGACAACGACTTCACCTTTTGGCCGCAAAGTTCTGGATACCGGTATGCCGCTAAAAATGGCCGAAATGCTGGCAGCGCTTCAAACCCCGGCCTATATTACGCGTCAGACGCTTTTAAGCCCGAAATACATCAACAAAGCCAAAAAAGCAATCAAACAAGCTTTCAGATATCAAATTGATAATATCTGTTTTAGTTTTGTCGAATTGGTCAGCACCTGCCCGACAAACTGGGGCATGACCCCGCTGGATGCCATCAAGTGGGCTGAAGAGAAGATGCTGCCCTATTATTCGCTAGGTGTTTTCAAGACGCCCGAAGATGGCAATGAGCTGCAAACACAAGACGGTTCACAGTAAGGGATAGACAGGCTGCAGTTAAAGGTGAGCGCTAACATGAACATGATCTTTACAGGTTGCCGCTCATAAAAATCGGGCAACTTCATATATTTTCACTTTAAAGCGCAGTCTTTGCTGCTGGTGTTATAGGGGAGGTAAAATGCAAAACGAAGTCCAATTTGCGGGGTTCGGCGGTCAGGGCATAATGTTAATGGGCCAGATTATGGCAGAGGCCGCCATGCAACAGGGGTTTGAGGTCGTCTGGATTCCCTCTTACGGTCCGGAAATGCGGGGCGGAACCGCCTATTGTACGGTGGTCACCAGTGACCGACCCATCGGTTCACCGATCATTCGGTATCCCCGGCACCTGGTGGCGATGAATCGACCTTCTCTTGAAAAATTTGCGCCAACAGTAAAGCCCGATGGCACAATTCTTATCAACAGCTCCATGATATCAATCGATGCCGGTCGGAATGACGTGGATATCATTAAAGTCCCCGTTATCGAAATCGCCAAGGAATTGGGGAATGTAAAAGCAGCCAATATCGTGGCGCTGGCGGCATTTGTCAGTCGCAGCCAGGTTGTTGATTTTGAACTGCTGCGCGAATCGGTCAGGGCAAAATTCGCCCGAAAAGAAAAGCTGATTCCCCTTAACATGAAAGCGCTTGATGCCGGCAAAGAAGCCGCATTGGCAACTTAGTGATGCGCGAAAATTAAAATTACCGCGAAAGCACGAAATGACGAAAACACGAAAAAATATTTCGTGCTTTTACATTTTGGTGATTTCGTGGTCCTTGTTGAAACGTCATTTTAAACTTCAATATCGACGCGTCTTTGTCGCTCGGACTAGATATCGAAAATGAAACTTAAAATACCCGATTACATATCAGCAATTAAGCCCTATGTGCCCGGCAAGCCGATAGAGGCCGTCCAGCGTGAATATGGGATCAAAAATTCCATTAAACTGGCCTCGAATGAAAATCCGCTGGGCCCCTCTCCCATGGCTGTTGAAGCTATACTTCAGGCGCTGGATGACCTGCACCGTTATCCAGATGCCGGCGGATTCCATCTAACCCGGGCCATTGCTGAAAAATATCACATTGATTCGGCCAGCATTGTGCTGGGCAATGGATCCGATGATATCATTGCTTTGCTGGCAAGTGTTTTGCTAAGCGCTTCTGATGAGGTGATTTTACCACAACCGTCATTCCTTTTTTACGAGATTGCGCTTCGCAGCATGGGAGCGCAGCCGGTTTGGGTGCCGCTACAGTCGTTCAAAACCGACCTGGCGGCAATGCTTGAAAAAATCAATCCCAAAACCCGCATGATCTTTTTAAATGTGCCGCACAATCCTGCCGGAACCATTATTTCAAAACGAGAGTTTGAAAATTTTATGGCTCAAATACCGCCTGAAGTCGTCACTGTGCTGGATGAAGCCTATATCGAGTTTGTGGCGGATGGCGATTGCACCAATAGTTTCGATTTTTTAACCGCCGGTAAAGCGATTGTGGGCATGCGCACCTTTTCCAAGGCGTATGGACTAGCGGGACTCCGCGTTGGGTACGGTGCAATGCCGCCAGCACTGGCCGAATTGCTCCACAGGGTCAGACAGCCGTTTAATGTCAATATGCTTGCTCAGGTGGCTGCGACCGCGGCGCTGCAGGACTCAGACTTTCTGCAGGAAACGCTGCAACTGGTCCACACTGAACGTGAACGCATGTATGCGGCCCTTGACAACCTCGATGTGCCCTATGTCCGGTCAGAGGCCAATTTTTTTATGGTTGATGTCGGTAGCCGCGGAAAATCAGCGGATGATGTTTTTACCAAACTTCTGTCCCTGGGGGTCATTGTCCGGTCGATGACATCTTATGGATACCCGCAGCATATTCGTATCAATATCGGAAGACCTGAAGAAAATTTGCGCTTCTTGGAGGCGCTTCAAAAAGTGCTCTAAGGTTCAACGGTGTTAAGATGAAGAAGCTATTGATCACCATAGATGGCCCGGCCGGTGCCGGTAAAACCAGTGTTAGCCGGGCGCTCGCGCACCGGCTTGGATATCGTTATATCGATACCGGGGCCCTTTATCGCGCTGTTGCCTATGAAGTCAAACATCAGGGGATAGATCCTGAAAGTGGTTCGGAGCTGACGGCCCTGTGCGAGCGGCTTCAGCTTGCGTTTATACAAAAAGGTGACGAGCTGCGGCTTTATTCTGCAAACATCGATATTTCCGATCGTATTCGCACGTCTGAAATCAGCATGCTTGCATCCGCCGTTTCGGCAAAACCGGTGGTTCGCAAGTATCTTTTAGACCTGCAAAAGGACATCGGGCGTCAGAAAGCGGCTGTTTTTGAGGGACGGGATATGGGTACCGTCGTATTTCCAAAGGCGGATATAAAATTTTTCCTGGATGCATCTTCTCAAACACGCGCGCGGCGTCGCTATGATGAAATAAAATCAGACTGCGATCAGTCGTTCAAACAGGTTGAAAAGGATATGCAGCGCCGCGATCGAAACGATAGGACCCGAAGCTTGGCACCGTTAAAGCCCGCAGACGATGCAATTTTGATTGATTCCAGCAAGTTATCTATTGAGGCAGTTGTAGAAGCAATGCTGTCGCATATTGCCCGGTTAAAGGGGTAGGGTAGCCGCCTCTAATTGGCGCTATTTTTGGCATGAGCATAACTGCTGGTGATTGGGTTTTCCAAACCGGGTGCTTTGAACCCGGTTTCACCCGCAACGACCGGGGCACCGTGTGCCCCCAACTTTTACCGCCTTTGGCGGCAAAATCCAAGCCACCCGCTGTGCGGGTGGTCGGTGACTCAATAAAAAATAAAATTAGGGATTGCTTTTTTTCTTTATTCTGTTAGAAATATGAGGTTATACCGCTGATAGAGCGGTAGAATACACTAGGCTAAGGGGGATTATTTTTTCATGACTGACGAAACCAACAAGGATGAAACCCAAAATGACGTACAAGCTGAACCGACCGCTGAAGACGAAGGCAAACAGCCGGATGGCGGCGATCAACCGCAAGCTGAAGCACCTGATGCAGACGAATCGTTGAAGCGATCATCCGAAAACATCACAACAGAACCGGTGGAAAGTATGGCAAGCGTGATGGACATGTATGAAGAAAGTTTCAAGCGCTTTGCCGAAGGTGAGGTCGTCACCGGCCGGATTATTTCGATAGACAAAGATCATGTTCTGATCGATATCGGCTACAAGTCTGAAGGCCAGGTGAGAATTGAAGAATTCCTGGATGAAAAAGGAGAAGTCACCGCCAACATTGGTGATGCCATCGAGGTTATGGTTGAATGGTGGGACGATGAGGATGAGCGTGTCCTGTTGTCTAAAGATAAAGCAGCCAATATTAAGGTTTGGGAGGCAATTAAAACGTCCTACGATGAAGAAGGTACCGTAAAAGGGACGATTACCAACCGGGTCAAAGGCGGTTTCTCGGTCGATATCGGCGTTCCGGCATTCTTGCCTGGATCCCAGGCGGATCTGCGTCCGATTCGAAATCTGGATGAGATGGTCGGCAAGGAATTTGATTTTAAAATTCTAAAATATAATCGCAAGCGCAGCAATATCGTACTTTCCCGTCGTGCCATTCTGGAAAAAGAACTGGAGAAAAAGCGCGCAGAAACTCTGGCAACGATTGCCGAGGGCAAGGTTGTCGACGGTGTCGTAAAAAATATTACTGAATACGGTGTCTTTGTAGATCTTGGCGGCTTAGATGGACTGCTTCATATTACCGACATCTCATGGGGTCGGGTAAAGCATCCCTCAGAGCTTTTTTCCATCGGAGACCCCATTACGGTGAAAATTCTGAATCTCGACCTGGAAAATGAGAGAGTCTCACTGGGGATGAAACAACTTAATGAGGATCCCTGGACGACCGCAGCTGAAAAATATCCTGTGACTTCGCGTGTGACCGGGAAAATCGTCAGTCTGACAGACTACGGCGCCTTTGTCGAACTTGAGGAAGGCATTGAGGGCCTGATTCATGTTTCTGAAATGTCATGGACGCGCAAGATCAGACATCCGTCCAAGGTCGTTTCCGTCGGCGAAGCAGTGGAAGCGGTTGTGCTGGATATCAAACCCGACAGCCGCAGGATTTCTTTGGGCATGAAACAGGTCGTTCCCAATCCCTGGGACGTGATCAGTGAAAAATACCCGATCGGCACGACCATTGAAGGAAAAATTAAAAATATCACCGATTTCGGTTTGTTTATCGGCATCGATGAAGGTATTGATGGACTGGTTCATATCTCCGATATTTCCTGGACCAAAAGAATCAAACACCCTTCGGAGTTATATCAGAAAGGGGATGTCGTACAGGCCATCGTACTGGATATTGAAAAAGACAATGAACGCTTCTCGCTTGGCATTAAGCAGTTACAGGATGATCCATGGGCAAGCGTCGCTGAAAGATACGAAGTCGGTAAAGAAATAACCGGAACCGTCACCAACTTGACGGATTTTGGCATATTCGTTGAGCTGGAAGAGGGCATTGAAGGGCTGGTTCACGTATCGGAAATCAGCAAGGAAAAAATTAAAACGCCTACGGAAAAATTTAAAATTGGCGATGTGATCACCGCGCGGGTGATGAACATCAACAGCGATGAAAGGCGTATCGGCCTGTCGATTAAACGAATGGAAATCGAAGACGAACAAAATCTGCTTAGCGAATATGTAAATAATATGGGGCCAGCCACTTCAAGCTTTGGAGAGATTTTACGCGAGAATTTGCAAGAGAAACTCAACGAAGACTAAAACCCATCTCAAAAATGCATCTCACGCCCAATGGCTTTGTTGCGATTCGGTTAAAAATGCTCACGTACTCCCCGTGTACGCTCCGCTTTCAAACCGAATCGACGCCTCGCCCTTGGACGTGATCTACAATTTTGAAGATGGGTTTCTATAAAAATCTCCGTGACTACCGAATTCTATGGATATACGGGCAAGGTTTGCGAAAGGACTTACTGCAAAACTGG
>JASFJF010000116.1:0-9991 GCA_050122255.1 Desulfobacterales bacterium | reverse complement strand
TACCACTTGGCTATGCCGCCAAAAAAAATGGAGCGGGAAACGGGATTTGAACCCGCGACTTCGACCTTGGCAAGGTCGCACTCTACCACTGAGTTATTCCCGCTCTTGTAAACGATATTGTTTAGCCAGTAAATAGCTGTTTGTCAACAAAAAAGCTAAATTCTACAAATGACCTTTGGAACGGATGAAATAATCGGCGCCCGACCATATCGTGAGCGCCAGTGCTCCCCATAAAAAAAACTGACCAATGGCCTGCACATTAAGGCCCAAAAACGGAAAGTGGATCATCAGGGGAATAATCGCCGCGATCTGAAACCCGGTTTTGAATTTTCCAAGGTTAGATGCCGACAGGTCTTCACCTTTTTCGGCGATAATGTTGCGCAAACCGGTTACAGCCAGTTCGCGACCGATAATAATACAGACCATCCAGGCTGGAACCCAACCCAATGCGGCCAGCATGATGAAGGCCGATGAAACCAGAAGCTTGTCGGCAACCGGATCCATGATCTTGCCAAGTGTCGTCACCATGTTTCGCTTGCGAGCATAAAAACCATCCAGATAATCAGTAATGGCCGCCGCACTGAACACCAGGGCCGCGACAAAGACGCAGAATCTATTGGGAAACAGCATCAAGATAATAATAATCGGCACGGCTGCAATCCGAAACAGAGTCAATAGATTGGGGCCGTGAATTAAATTTTGGAATGTTGCCATGAAATATTCATTACCAATTCAAGTTTCATCAGAATGACGGGCAATATACCTGTCCCGGCAGGCTTTGCTGCAAAAATAAAAGACATTTCCGTTGATTTTTAAACTGACGGCTTTGCGCCGGGGAAAATAAGCTTTACAAAACGGATCCTTGATCATGACATCATCGATTTGCCCGTTTGCGCGGGAGGAAACCTTATTTTTCGAACGGGCATCCGGAAACATCCAGTTTTTCATGGAGCGATACAGCAAATAGCCCACGGCTAAGAGTATTAGAAATTTTATCATTTATATTCAAATACCTTCTGTTTATCCTTGCCCAGATCATCCAGCAGGTATTGCATATCTTTTTTCAAAACCGGATGAACGATAGTGGGATCTATATCACAGATCGGCTTTAGGACAAAACGTCTTCGGTGCATACGTGGATGAGGCACCACCAGACGGTTTGAGTCAAGGACCAGATCGTCAAAAAAAATGATATCCAGATCCAGCACCCGCGGACCAAAGCGAATCACATCTTGCTTGCGGCCGGCAGCCTGCTGCACGCTTTTGATTATTTCGAGCAATTCAAACGGATCATTGGTGGTCTCGAGCTTGACCACCATATTGATAAACCAGTCCTGATCTTCATAGTCCACCGGTTCGGTCATATAAATACGCGATTGCGCTATCATTCGGGATTCGCTGGAACGCGTGAGCGCAGTGATTCCCTGTTGGCAATTCTGCAGGCGGTCTCCAATGTTGGAGCCCACCGAAATGTATGCAACATGCATTTTCATGAGGAAAGGCATATATCTCACGCAAAGGCGCAAAAACGCAAAGAAAAATCAAAAAAATGATACTTGCTTTGCGCCTTGGCGTCTTGGCGTGAGCGGATGCAGAATTTCTATTGCCAGGCGTCGGGCTGAAGCTCACCCACGTATATGATGCGGGCATCACCCTGCATGTAAATCCTGCAGAATTGACCTTCTTGAATATCAAAATAAATCGTCAGCCGCACACCGCTGCGGGTCCTGACATCTACGGGTGGCGTCATATCGAACAGGCTGGCTGCTATGATCGCGCTGGCAATGGCACCGGTTCCGCACGCCAGGGTTTCGTCTTCAACACCCCTTTCATAAGTGCGTATGTCAATTGAATTGCCTTGACGCCGCTTTACGAAATTCGCATTGGTGCCAGATGGTGCAAAGCCGGAATGCCAGCGAATCTCACGTCCCAGTGCGACGACGTCGAGATCATCAACATGCTCCACCATGACAACGACGTGCGGCACCCCTGTATTGATACTGCTGATTTCCAGCGAACGATTCGATAGTGCCAGCGGATAGGCCAGTTTAAGATCAGAAGGTTCCGGCATCTGCACCTTAACGCGATCATTCTCTATCTGGGCGCTGACAACGCCGGCCTCGGTTTCAAAGGACAATGCGGACCCGGCGATACCGGTCACATGAGCAAACCGGGCCGCACATCGGGCGCCGTTGCCGCACATTTCCGCTTTGCTGCCGTCGGAATTGTAGAACCGCCAGCGAAAATCGCAGGAATTAGAATTTTCAATTAAAATAAGCCCATCGGCCCCGGCTGACATCTTGCGCCGACAGACAGCGCTAATAAAGCCGGTCAAATTTGTGTCCTTAACCTTAGCGTCACGGTTATCGATGATAATGAAATCATTGCCGGCACCGCTCATTTTAAAAAAGGGAATCGGGTTCATTCTTCTTCCTAGTCATCCAAAAAAGGCGGAAGCGATTCACCGCGAATCAGGTCCGCGTAGGTTTCTCTTTGTTTAACAACATAGTACTGGTTTTTTTTGACCATCACTTCTGCAACTCTGGGGCGCGAACAATAATTTGAGGACATGACAAAGCCATATGCACCGGTGCTCATAACGGCCAGAAGATCACCGCTTTTTGCATCGGGTAGGCTGCGATCGACTGCCAAAAAATCGCCGCTTTCACAAATGGGTCCGACCACATCGGCGATTGTTCCCGATGACTTGCTACGAACAACTGGTTCAATCGCATGATAGGCATCGTAAAGGGTCGGTCGCAATAGGTCGTTCATCCCAGCATCAACAATGATAAACGTTTTGTCGTGGCCGGCCTTTTTATATAACGCACGGGTTACCAGGATGCCGGCGTTTCCGACCAATACCCTGCCCGGCTCCAGAATAAGCGTTACGGGCATGTCTTCAAGGTTTTGCATGAAGGCCTTTGCGTATTCTTGTAGTGAAGGCGGGCTTTCATCGCCGTAAGTAATACCCAGTCCGCCGCCCATATCGATGTACTTGATATCGATGCCTGTTTCAGATTTTATGCGCAGCATCAATGACTTAATGCTTTGAAGCGCATCTTCAAAGGGTGCGGATTCGGTTATCTGTGATCCGATGTGGCAATCGATGCCCAGGACATCAATATGCGCGAGCCCGGCAGCCAGCCGGTAACCCTCAATAGCCGCTGCGGTGTTAATGCCGAATTTATTCTTCTTAAGGCCCGTAGAAATGTACGGATGGGTTTTGGGATCAACATCCGGATTGACCCGGATGGCAACCCGTGCTCGCTGATTTAGGTTTCCGGCACGCTGGTCAATCAGTTTTAGCTCATCTACGGATTCCAGATTGAACATCAGGATCCCGGCTTTGAGCGCTTCGTCGATCTCATCGACGCGCTTGCCCACTCCAGAGTAGACAATCCGTTCAGGCGCAAACCCAGCCTGCAACCCTCGGTAAAGTTCTCCTCCCGATACGATATCGAGGCCACACCCGTGATCAGCAAATAATTTTAATATGGCCAAGTTGGTGTTGGCTTTGGCGGAGAAGCACACCAAATGATCGATTTTCTCAAAAGCCTCTCGAAACGCCCTTAAATGCCGAGTCAGTGTCGCATGACTGTACAAATAAAACGGTGTGCCGACGGCCGCGGCGATTTTCTGTACCGGAACATCTTCGCAATATAACTGATTTTCGTGATAGGCGAAATGATTCATGTGCTACCTTTGTGTTAGAATTGGGTTTGATCCGATTCCATTAGTGGTCAAAACGAACGACGTTTGAGCGCTTACTGCCGATTCCGTATTTATCAAATACAATTACCTTATAGAAATACCGATAGCCGGGATCGATCTTCTCGCTGTAATGAAGGGTGTGAAGACCATCTTTTCGCGGCGTTTTCGGATGGACCGGTATCTCCGCCACCGCCTCAAAACGCAGCGGACAATTTTCGCATTTGATTTCTTCACTCGATAATACGGAACGGAACACTTTAATTGAGGCCGGTTGGGAAGCGTTGCCCCCTGCCATTGCGGGATGGGTCCAGCTGAGTTCGACCGTACCAGCCTGGATTTCATATCGCAGATCTTCAACTGCCGGCGGCAATGGCCTTTGCGGAGGCCGCGGTGGCCCTTTTTTGCCACAGCCCTGCCAATAAAAGCTTAGCCCGCCGATCGTCACGAATAAGCACACCAGCAATCTGCGATACCGATAAGGTTTCATATTTGAAGGCTTATATGTAAACACGGATCCGTTTTTTGTCAGTTCGCTTTTTTTAGCTTTCTTTCAGCCGATCTGATCGCAGCCTTCACCGCCCGCGTGGCCGTTCCGCCGATGGTTGTTCGTCGATCAATCATCCGCGAGGTTTTCAAAAAGTCGAAAATCTCGTCTTCGATGCAGACTGAAAATTTCTGCAGCTCAGCCAAAGAAAGTTCATGCAGTTCTTTGCGGCTGCGAACGGCGAAACGCACGATCTGTCCAACACAGTGGTGGGCCTCTCTGAAAGGCATGCCTTTGGTCACCAGATAATCAGCCAGGTCGGTTGCATTCAGATATCCGCGCCGGGCAGCCGCCTGCATGCTGGCTTTGTTGAATGTCAACTTTGGCAACAATTGAGCTGTTATGTCAATGCAGGCAGTGAGCGTATCGGCCGCATCAAATAAAAGTGGCTTGTCCTCCTGCATGTCGCGATTATAGGACAGGGGCAAAGATTTCATCAAGGTCAGCAAGGCCACCAAATTGCCGAATACGCGGCCGGTTTTGCCCCTGACCAGCTCGGCAACATCTGGATTTTTTTTCTGGGGCATAATGCTGCTGCCGGTGGCAAAGGCATCCGGCAGTTCAATAAAATTAAACTCCGATGAAGACCACATAATCAGCTCTTCGGCCAAGCGGCTCAAATGCATCATGCAAATACTGGCAGCTGATGCAAATTCGATCATAAAATCACGATCGGCCACAGCATCTATACTGTTGGCTGATATTTTTTTAAATCCAAGGAGCTCGGCGGTATATTTTCTGTCGATCGGATGAGGTGTGCCGGCAAGCGCCGCACTGCCCAGCGGCATGATATTGATGCGCGCCTGACAATCTTGCAGACGTTCGGTATCCCTGGAAAACATTTCATAATAGGCCATCAGATGATGCGCCAATAAAACCGGCTGTGCCCGCTGCAAATGGGTGTAGCCCGGCATCATGGTCTCGGTATGGCGTTTGGCCACGCTAACCACAGCCCTTTGTATTCGGACCAGATGTTGGATGATTATCGCAACCGCATCCCGCAAATACAGTCGCACGTCGAGCGCAACCTGATCGTTACGGCTTCTGGCGGTGTGCAGTTTCTGAGCCACCGGACCCACAATTTCTGCCAGGCGCGACTCGATATGGGTATGGATATCTTCCAGGGTGTGATGGTAGTCAAATGTTTGGGCCTCGATTTCTTGTTTTATTTTTTTTAGGCCAGCCGTCAGTTCCCGGGCCTCTTTGGATGAGATGATGCCGGCCTTGGCCAGTGTTTTGCAGTGCGCAATACTGCCCTGAATATCAAAGGCATACAGACGTCGGTCAACGTCGATTGACGACGTAAAGGTCTCGACACTTTTAGCTGTTTTTTCTTGAAACCGTCCGGCCCATAGTTTTTCTGTCATGGCAATTACGTTATCGGTTGTTCGTTATTGGATCATCCTGTTTCGATTTTTCGATTTGTTTTTGAATCCGTAATCTCAGAGCATTTAAACGGATAAAACCCTCGGCGTCTTTCTGGTTGTATACCTGATCGTCTTCAAAAGTGGCAAAATCCTCACGATACAGTGAGCGATCGGATCTGCGGCCCAAAATAACACAGTTGCCCTTATACAATTTAAGACGCACGCATCCGGATACATTCTGCTGGGTCATGTCAATCAAATTTTGCAACAATCGCATCTCAGGTGCAAACCAGAAACCATTGTATATCAGCTGGGCATATTTGGGGATCAAAGAATCCCGCAGATGCACGACCTCGCGGTCCAGAGTAATGGATTCTATTGCCATGTGCGCGGCACGCAGGATGGTTCCGCCGGGGGTTTCATAAACACCCCTGGATTTCATGCCCACAAATCGATTTTCGACCAGATCCACCCGGCCGATGCCGTGTTTGCCGCCGAGCGTATTCAAAGCCTTGAGCATATTCGCCGGCGTCAGTTGGCTTCCGTTTAGCTTGACTGGATTACCGCTTTGAAACGTCAACTCGACGATTTCGGGTTTATCCGGTGCCTGCTCGGGTGAAACCGTCAGGGTAAATATGTCTTCGGGTGCTTCGGCCCATGGATCTTCAAGAATGCCGCCTTCATAGCTGATATGCAATAAGTTGGAATCCGTACTGTAGGGTTTGTCATGGGTGGCTTGAACAGCGATACCATGACGGGCAGCAAAATCCATCAGGGCGCTGCGTGAATTTAAGTCCCACTCCCGCCAGGGCGCAATTATTTTGATGCCAGGATCGTGCGCCAGATATCCCAGTTCGAATCGGACCTGATCATTGCCTTTACCGGTGGCGCCGTGACTGACCGCGTCGGCTTTTTCAAGGTGAGCGATTTCGATCTGACGCTTTGCTATCAGCGGCCGAGCCAAAGACGTACCCAGTAAATACTGTCCCTCGTAAATGGCATTGGCGCGAAAAGCCGCAAACACGTAATCCCTGACAAATTCCTCACTCAGATCCTCTATATAAGCTGTGGTTGCGCCGGTCTTGTATGCATTATCTTTAATCTCTTTCAGATTGTCCTCCTGCCCGATGGCGGCTGAGAATGTGACCACTTCACAATTGTAGGTTTCAATAAGCCACTTCAGAATGACCGATGTGTCCAGTCCGCCGGAATAAGCCAGCACCACTTTGTTGATTTTAGCATTCAAAATATTTACCTCCGCTTTCGGTTATCCCGTTGGGGCTGATAATAGCGTGCCGTACTATTTGCTGATGAGTATATCTAAAATTGCTTTGTGCATGTGCAGCTTGTTCTCGGATTGATCCCAGACAACCGACTGCGGTCCCTCCAGGACCGCCTCGGTAATTTCTTCATCTCGATGGGCTGGCAGGCAATGCAACACAATCGCATCTTTAGCGGCTTTTCCCAGAAGCTCAGCATTGACCTGATAAGGGGCAAATACTTGTTTGCGTGCCTCCTGTTCAGCCTCCTGCCCCATGCTGGCCCAGACATCTGTATTAACCACATCCGCATTCTTGATGGCAGCGATGGGATCCGTGCCAAGGGTAATCCTGGCCGCTGGTTTTTTTTGGGCGGCAGCCACCATTTGTGGATCCGGGAAATAATCCTGGGGACACGCCAGATGAAGCTCAAAGCCCAGGGCGGCGGCTGCATTTATCCAGGATTGGGCCATATTGTTACCATCACCAATCCAGGCGACTTTTAAATCTTTTACCGCTCCCTTGTGTTCGATGACCGTTAGCAAATCACTCAAGACCTGACAGGGATGATAGGCATCGGTCAGGGCATTGATCACCGGAATGGTGGAAAACTTCGCAAATTCTTCAATCGTCGCCTGCGAAAAGGTGCGAATGGCCACAGCATCCAGGTAACGCGAAAGCACCCTGGCCGTGTCTTTGATGGGCTCAGCCCTTGACATCTGCGTATCTTTTGAACTGATAAACAAGGGTGAGCCCCCCAACTGCACCATGGCAGTTTCAAATGAAACCCGGGTGCGGGTCGAGGGTTTATCAAACAGCAGCCCGAGGCTTCTGCCGGCCAGCGTTGGTGCGGCCCTGTCCTTCTGATGTTTTTCCTTGAGCTCAATTGCCCGCTTAAAAAAGGCCTCGAACTCTTCTTTGGCCAGGTCAGCCAGTGTTAACAGATGTGTCGTCATACAGATCCCCCCGCGTTTTCCTGTTGTTCGTTAAATGGCGCATGCACCTGCTGGAATGAACAAATCAAAGGATTCGGTTTTGTTGGCATTCATATTTCAGCAAAAATTTTATCGAGACACGCAATTAAGCCATCAATTTCTTCCCGGGTAATGATCAAAGGTGGAATAAATCTTAAAATACGATCCTGAATGCAATTGATCAAAAATCCAGCCCGCAAACATTGCGTGACGATCGGCGCACCGTCAATTTGAAGTTTCATGCCCAGCAAAAGCCCCCTGCCGCGCACATCTTCAATCATAGCGTGCCGCTCTTTTAAAGCCAGCAGTTGTTCTTTGAAATAGGCGCCGGCAGCCCAGCCCTTTTCGACAACCCCGTTGTCCATCAAAATTTTACAGACTTCCATGGCTGCGGCCGTCACGACGGGCGTTCCGCCGAAAGTTGAGGCATGGGCACCGGGTCCAAAAGCAGCAGCTATGGATTCACGAGCCAGCATGGCTCCGATGGGCAAACCATTGGCCAGTGCTTTGGCAAGGGTCATGATATCCGGTTCGATGCCGAAGTGTTGATAGGCAAATAGCTTTCCGGTCCTTCCCATTCCTGTCTGAATTTCATCGAATATGAGCAGCGTGCCGGTATCATCACAAATCTGCCTTACCGTTTGTAAATAATGCCCATCCGGGCAGCGGACACCGCCTTCACCCTGAATCGGTTCGAGCATAACCGCACAGGTCACCGGGCTGATGCGGGCGCGCAACGCCTCGATGTCATTGAAGGGTACAAAGTCAAATCCCTGTAAGACAGGATCAAAACCTTTTTTTATTTTTTCCTGGCCCGTGGCTGAAAGGGTTGCCAGTGTCCGCCCATGAAAGGAACGCTCCATGGCAATGATTCGATAGCGACCTGTATCTCCGCGGTCTTTGAAGTATTTTCGCGCCAATTTTATGGCCGCCTCGTTGGCTTCGGCGCCGCTGTTGCCAAAAAAAACGCGGTCGGCGAAACTGTTGGCCACCAGCCAGGCCGCCAGATCCACCTGGGGTAACGTATAATACAGGTTGGACACGTGCAGCAGTGTCTCGACCTGGCGGGTTACCGCCGCACTGATGCGCGGGTGAGCATGGCCTAGATTACAGACAGCGATTCCGGCCACAAAGTCCGTGTAAGATCGTCCTTCTGTGTCCCACAATTGACTCCCCCGTCCCTTGGCAAAAGCAACCGCAAAGCGTTGATAGGTGGCGGCCATTACTTTATCGGCGCGTTGCATGAGTGCTGCCGTCATGCCATCACCTCCGTTCCGATGCCGCTGTCGGTAAACAATTCCAGCAATATGGAATGCCGCTGTGTACCATTTATGATTTGTACCTTTTCAACACCGTGCTCAATGGCTTCAAGGGCGAATTCAATTTTGGGAATCATGCCGCCTGAAATGCGCTGATCATTCACCATCTGTTTAATCAGGGCCGCATTAATTGAACTAATCAACTGGCCATGTGCATCCAAAACGCCGTCCACATCGGTCAGCAAAATAAGGCGACCGGCCCTGAGCGCCATCGCGATGCGACAGGCCACCAGATCTGCATTGATATTAAAGGTTTCTCCGGCTTCACCGGCGCCCACCGGTGCAATGATGGGAATAAACCCCTGCTGGGCAAGTTTTTCGATAATTTCGGAGTTGATATGGGTAACCTCTCCGACCAGTCCCGGATCAATGATCTCCGGCGGCTTGTCGCTGTCGGGTTGCTGCACGATCTGAAGCTTTTTTGCTTGAATCAGGCGGCCGTCTTTGCCGCTCAGACCAACAGCTTTACCCCCCTGCTGATTGATTTGATGAACGATTGCCTTGTTGACTTTGCCGCCCAGAACCATTTCAACCACATCCATGGTGCGTTCATCTGTCAGGCGCATACCGCGCACAAACTGGGGCCGGATCCCCATTTGGTCCAGCACCGAATTGATCTGTGGTCCGCCGCCATGGACTACCACCGGATTGAGGCCAATAAATTTTAACAGGGTAATGTCACGAGCGAAATCCTGCTTGAGCTGCTCATCGACCATGGCGTGGCCGCCGTATTTGATCACAATCGTCATGCCGTAAAAGCGCCGAATATAAGGCAGCGCCTCGATGAGAATATCGGCGACATTTGGATGGGTAT
>JASFJF010000115.1:0-9997 GCA_050122255.1 Desulfobacterales bacterium | reverse complement strand
ATCGGTACGAATGCAATGCACGAAGTGCCCCGGTCTTATCTCCAGATCCGGCGGTCTTTCCTTTTCACACTCCGGAATAACAAAGGGACACCGGAATGCAAAGAGGCACCCGGGAAGGTCCCCCAGCAAAGATGGCGGTGAGCCGGGAATGGAAATGAGCTCCCGATCGAGGGCCTGAATGCTGGGAAAGGCATTTTTAAGGCCCAGCGTATAGGGGTGGTAAGGCTCGTTGAAAAGCTCCATGGATTCGGCAAATTCCATCAAGCGGCCCGCGTACATAATTCCGATGCGATCGCTCATTTCCGCAATGACGGAAATGTCATGGGTGATGAGCAAAATGGATACCGACGACTCGGACTTCTTGCGGATTTCTTTGATGTTTCTCAGGATCCGTTCCTGAACCAAAACGTCCAGGCCGGTGGTTGGTTCGTCCATAATGACCAGGTCAGGATTTAAAACCAGGGACATGGCGATCATCGAACGCTGGCGCATACCGCCGCTGAATTCATGGGGGTAGGCTTTCATCATGCCGGCCTGGAGGCCCACAGCGTCAAAGAGCTTTTTGACAATCTGTTCACATTCGGTCTTGCTGTAATCGGTGTGGGCCTTTATCGCTTCGATGCACTGGTCTCCGACCCGGTAGACCGGATTGAGGGCGTTCATGGCACTCTGGGGGACCAGACCAATCCCTTGCCAGAGAATTTTTTCCCGGAAATCCTTCTCCGGCATGGAGAGAATGTCCTGTCCTTTGAAGTTCATTTTGTCGGCCGTTACATGAGCGCTTTTGGGAACCAGACGAATAAGGGTTCGAATGAGGGTCGATTTGCCACAACCGGATTCACCGGCCAGGCCGACAACTTCGTTTTCATCGATGGCTAAAGTGATCCCGTCATTGGCTTTTACGACACCTTGCTCTGTTTGATAATGGGTCTTGAGATTTTCTATTTCTAGAATCATATCGTGATATCTCCGCTATCGCTGTTTTAGGCGTGGATTGGCCACTTCCTCGTACGCCCTGGAGATGAAAACCAAGGCGCTAACCATCAGGATGATGCAGATCGAAGGCCAGGCGAACCACCACCATGCTGTCCGGATCTTTCCCGAAATCCAGAGGTTATAAAGCATGCCGCCCCAGGTCAGGTTGTCCGGATCGCTGAATCCCAAAAAACTGGCGCCTGCCTCGGCCAGCACCGACCAGGCGATGTTAAAAGAGGTATAGAGGAGTAGTAGTGGTAAAATATTGGGCATG
This sequence comes from Desulfobacterales bacterium, assembly GCA_050122255.1. GTDB lineage: Bacteria > Desulfobacterota > Desulfobacteria > Desulfobacterales > JAHEIW01 > JAHEIW01. Next base: position 8,748 of record JASFJF010000115.1, on the reverse strand, counting down.
ATGTGCCCGTAAATGATGCGCAAATTGCTGCAGCCCCTGGCCCTGGCCGCCATTATAAACTGGCGCTGCCGGATGGAAAGGGCCTGGGAGCGAACCACCCGGGCCGAGGTTCGCCAGACGATGCAGCAGATGGCGATAATCACGAACCAGATATTGCGGCCGAAAAGTGAGATCAGGACGATTAAAAACGGCAAAAATGGCATGCCGTAGACAATATCGGTAAATCTCATCAGAATTTCGTCAATTTTTCCGCCATAATAGGCTGAAAACAGCCCGATATTGGCGCCGATGATGATGGAGATCAGCCCGGACACCAATCCGATCAGGAATGTGGTCCGCGTGGCGTGGATCATCTGGCTCAAAATGTCGCGGCCCATGGCGGTGGTGCCCAGTGGAAACTCCAAGGAAGGCGGGCGCAGCATGGCCAGTTTGCCGTTGGAATCCCGCAGCGATTCCCATAAATCGTGAGGGGCGATCCAGGGGGCCAGGATGGCAACCACAGCGAAAAAAATGAGAATCACGGCGCCGAATATACCAAAACGATTACTTGTGATAATGCCGTACTGGGTAACAAAAAAGTCTTTTATGCTTTCCAGTTTCATTCCATTGGCTCCCTTAATAATCGGTTTTGAACATGTTAAGACCGACAAAAACCCTGGTCGGCCTTGCCTGACTTCCCGCTGCCGCTTTACTCTTCGATGAGCCGGTATCTACGCGGGATCGCGGGACCTTTAGTGTTTTCCACCACCCACGGATATCCTCGGATCCAGATAACAATAGGCAATATCCGACACCAGGTTCAGGACGATGACCAGAGCTGCAAGCATCAAAAAGGTGGCCTGCGCCACCGGATAATCATGCGAAGACGCTGCCTCGACCATCAACTGGCCCATACCGGGCCAGGAAAACACCTGCTCGACGATGACCTGCCCTCCCAATGCAAAACCAATCAGAACCGATGAGACGGTAAACACCGGTAACAGCGCGTTGCGGGCGGCATGCTTCATCATGACCCTGTTGGGGGACAATCCCTTGGCCTGGGCCAGCTCGATGTAGTCGCTGCCTGTCACCTCGAGCATGGAGTCACGCATGATCAGCATCGGCGTGGCCAGATAGTAAAAGGCAGTGGTGATCGTCGGCAACACCAGGTGGTGCAGGAAATCCTTGCTGAAAAGCATTTGAATACCGGTTTCCAATCGCATGCCCGGGGTGGCCATTCCACCGGTGGGAAAAAGATCGAGCCGGTAGCTTAAGATCATTAAAAAGAGGATACCGGTTACAAAAGGAGGAGCAGATTGAAGGACCAGGGCGCTCACGGTGGAACCCACGTCCAGGGTGCTGCCGCGTTTCCAAGCCATCAGCATGCCCAGTCCGGCGCCGATCACCAGGGTAAAGCTCATGGCTGCGCCCATCAGAAAGACCGTGTTCCAGAACCGATACGCAAGAATGCCAAACACTTCATGCTGGGTGGTGTAGGAGCGGCCCCAGTTCAGGGTGACGATGTTTTTTAGATACAACAGATATTGAACAATGAGAGGTTTGTCCAACCCAAAGGCCTCCTTCAGCCTGGCCTGGGCCGCCTCATCCAGGGCCGGGCTGATCACCTGGGCAGTCGGATCGCCGGGCATGACACGAAATATAAAAAATAGGATGGTAGCGACCGCAAATATGGTCATAATCGTATATAAGATTCTGCGGATGATATATTCTTGCACCTTTGTTCTCCTCTATTAAGGTGGAGGCGACCTCAAGGTTCAGGCCGCCTCCTTTGCCGGAAGGTCATATTCGACCTAGGCCGGATAGTGGAGTTTGCCCTTTTTCCAGGTGTAGCCTGCGTCGGCCAGGATCTTCTTGGCCTTGTTGATATCCTCCGGAAATGGTTTAACCGCCGGGTTATGCCAGAATTTATTGGCGGGTGCGATGACCGAACCGCCTGGATCCGCCAGGCCGGACAGTATGGCCTCGATGATCAATTCCTTGGGGATGACATGGGCGATGGCCTTTCTGAAGGCCGGATCGTTCAATGGCGGTCTGCGGGTATGATAACCCAGGTTGTAGAAGCCATGGTTGGGATACCCTTTGGCAACAACGTTTTTGACCTTTTGCAGGTCCAATAAAAGGCTGGGTTTGAGGATGTAGCGATTGCGGTCGCATTCGCCTTTTTCGATGGCCGCGGCCACCGCGTCATGGGAACCATAGACGATCCCGATGATGCCGGCACACTTGGGCGGATTAAAGTGCTCTTTAAAAGCTGACACCTTGAATTCCCGGCCCCGGTCCCAGTAATCGAGCTTGAATGGACCACTGCCGACGGGTTTCTCATTGGGATAATTAAGCGGATCGCTCACATCCACTTTCTCGGGGATATCCTGCCAGATATGTTTGGGGATCAGGAACATGCCGCCTAAGAGATTGGGAATAAAGGGGGCATAAGATTCCGCCAGTTTGATACGCACGGAATTCGCGCCCGTGATATCGACACCTTCCACCCGTTTCAGGATCTGGTAGAAGAAGGGGTGCTTCCACTGCTTGCAGTAATCAAAGGTAAATTTGACGTCTTCGGGGGTTAGCGGTTTACCGTCATGCCAGAGCATGCCTTTGCGAATGTTTAAATCAAGCGTCAACTGATCGATCACCTTGTAAGACTCGGCCGCCCAGGGCACCATGTTCCCGTCAGGGCCGACCCTGAACAAGGGATCATAGATCATGCGAAGCTCCATGAACTCTGTGGTATCCTTGGCCGCCACCGGGTTCATCATCTTCAAAGGCGTCGGGCGGGCGGTCCGTATATAACCATCACCCTGTACGACTTCCATGTTAATGTCTGTCCAGAAACTGCCGGTGCCTTCACCCAGCATGGGGACGACATTTTTAATGCGATCGGAACGATAAACGGTGGTCATCTGCATATAGGCAACGACGGTCAGGGCCTGTGCTTCATGACACAGTTCCTGGGCCTTGAAGACAATTTCCTTTCTTTTCTCGATGTCCATTTCCTGTTGCTGGGCCAGCGCCACTTTGTCGATTTCAGGATCGTTAAGACCATACCAATTGTAGCCTCCCTTTTTGTATTGTGAAGAATGGTGAACCTGATAGATGAAAACATTGGGGTCGATACGAATGGAGGCCCCGGAAAGCATGACAAACCACATGTCATAATCATGCTCCATAATCACCTTCTGGACATTCAGGTTGTAGTCGATGGGATTCGCCTTGACGTCCCAACCGATTTGCTTGAAAGCATCGGCGCACACCCGGGCCACCTCCGGCCTGACCGGATCCATGGTGGCAGTGGCGGTTGTAATCTTCATGGAATCGACCGGCGCTCCCGCTTTGGGCGCAGCGAAAACCGCTCCAGGGCCGGCAATCATGGTGGCCCCGATAGCTCCCCCTGTTATTTTCATAAACTCACGTCTTCCTATTCTACGTTCATTCATGATAAGCCTCCTTACTGTAGGATGATTTCTTGCGGCAGCAGGTTAGTGCGGCCGAGGAAGTTACTTAACGTTTTAGAATGGTCAAGCCAAGTTGATAGGGATCAAATTTGGTTACTTGTTAGCATCTAAAAGATAACCAGAATTAAACATAAGATTTTACAAAGATTATACCATGTTTATTAGGAAAAAATTGAGCGTTAAAATCTATAACCTGCTATAATCGCATGCTATATCGCTAGGGTAGATAGGTGGTTTGCTAATTTATAGGATAGTAAGCTTGTATAAATTAAACACAATTCAAAATCAACCTTTTTTATTTAAAATTTGGACGGCAGCGCTTTCTTTTTAAAGGGCTGTTTCCTAAACCCGGCCAAATCCGAATCACCCCGAACAGCGCACGGATGGCGATCCAAAAAGCTGTAATCAGCCAGATCCAGGTCAGCGCGCCGGCCATGCTTTCATCGAGCAGGTAGATGGCCACAGCGCCGCAAGTGGTTGCGATAATGATTGCATTTCGCAAATAACGAAAGTCACCGGTACCCCAGTGAATGCCATCGGTGGCAAACGCCAGCGCATTGACCGGCTGTATCAGAGCGGCTATGACCCAGGCCGGGATGAAAAGGTTTATCACAGAAGGGGGAACCAGAAATGTTATCACAAGAGGCTTTCCAAGCCAAAGGACGATGCTCATCACCAGGCCGGTGATAAAACTCCATAAACAAACAATCCGCGCAACCCTTCTGGTTTGATCCATCATCCGGGGGCCGATGAAATACCCAACCAGGCTTTGCCCGGTGGTCGCATAAGCGTCAAGAAACAGGAACGAAAATACCCAGACTTGCCGAACGGCCTGATGCGCGGCTCCTGCATCCGGGCCGATGCGGGTGGCCGCCCGTGTCGTAATTATATAAAAAGCGGTCAGAAGGCCGGTGCGAATAAAAAGATCTCGCCCGATCCTAAACAGCTTGCCGACATCATGAAATCGAATGCGCTTCGGAAAGCCGATGCGTTTATGGACGATCCAAACCAGACAACCGGCACCGAACCACTGACTCAAGGTACTGGCCAGCCCGGCACCGAAAACGCCCAGGCGGGGAAACGGACCGCAGCCGAATATCAGCAGGGGGTCCAGTATGATGTTTAGCGTATTGACACTGATGGCCACATAAAAGGGCGTTCGCATATCCTGCATTCCCCTGAAAATGCCAAAGGCGGCTATGGTGAGTAAAACAGCCGGTGCCCCGAACAGTCGAATTTGAATGTATTGCGCAGACAAATCATAAACAACCCCGCTGGCCCCCATGACCCTCGAAACGTAGGGCACGAAATGCAGGCCAAGAATAACCAGCAGCATTCCGATCAGGGCGGCCAAAACAAGAGCCGAGCCCCCGATTTCTTTTGTAACGTTGAATTCCTGGCGACCATGGCCTTTGGCAATTTCTGTTTGCGTTCCAATCCCTAAAAAATTAAATGCCCAAAAGATGCCTGAAAGCGTTACTGTGCCTACGCCTAGCGCAGCCAGAGACGCTGAGCCCAGGCGCGCGACAAAAGCGGTATCCACCAGCCCCGTTAAGGGCTCTGCCACCAGCGACAACAGCACCGGCAAAGACATGGACAACAAAGTCTTGTGCGGTGACCTTACAAAGGGATGTTCTTTTTGTGGATAGTTTGCGATCTTCACGCTGCGATCCGCCAATGATGCCTGTAGGGTTTATAAGCACTCGTATATTTCGCGTTCGGTGCTTTTGTCTTTTCGTGTCCTTCGTGGTTATATGTGCGTCACTTGAGCTTTCCGAATAAGCGTATAAATTTATTTGGCCATTAAAATAATTAATCCAGGGGTTGTAAAGCCTGGGCCGGGTCTGTTACGCTAACTGCAAGATTACGATAAATATACCGACGACGATAAGCGCCGTAAAATACAGCGATATCACCTCGAGATTACTTATTCAATATCTCCGAAAAAGAACAGGACCGGCTTTAATTCGATGCGAGATGGCCACATTTTAGCGCTGCAGGCATTGGTTTTTGCTCTCGTGACGGCAGCATTTGCCAATATTTACATTACGCAACCGGTGCTGCCGGTCCTTTCGGTTGAGTTTGGCATCAATGAATCCACAGCTTCTTTTTCAGTGTCAGCCGTAATTTTGGGCATTGCACTTTCGAATCTGCCGTTCGGCAGGCTGGCCGATCGCTATCCCATCAAACCCATTATTCTGACCGGCGGGTGCGCCATCGCGCTTGCCGGTCTTGTTTGTGCCGCTACCAAAAATTTTTGGATTCTGGTCGGCGCCCGTTTTTTTCAGGGACTATTTATTCCCGGGCTGACAACATGTCTGGCGGCCTATCTGGCCAAGCACCTGCCTGCTGAACGCTTGAATGTTGCCCTGGGCGCCTACGTAGCCGCAACGGTCGTCGGTGGTCTTTGCGGTCGCCTGCTCGGTGGATTAGTTCATCCGCCGTTGCACTGGCGCTATGCTTTTGTAAGTGCTGCCATTCTTGTACTCACAGTGGTGGTGGCAGCAGCATTCGGGTTGCCCGTCGAGACGGCAAAGAAAGCCGAGGAAAAAGAAATGGGATTTATTCAGTTGCTGTCACGCCCAGATCTGTTACGTATTTATTTCGTATCTTTCAGCGCCTTTTTTGTCTTCTCGTCAACTTTTAACTACCTTCCTTTTTACCTTGCCGGCCCTCCTTTTCGTGCCACCACCCAGATAATCACCCTGTTGTATCTCGCATATATCATCGGAATTATCATCGCTCCGCTCAGCGGCAGGCTTTCCAACAAATTCGGCAATGGCGCCACTATGGCATGGGGCTCGTTAATATTCGGGTTTTCCCTGGGGTGTACCCTGATAAAGTCATATGCTACCATTATCGCCGGCCTGGCAGGTGTCTGCGGCGGCTTTTTTATGGTTCATTCCGCTGCTGCGGGTGCCCTTAATCGCAAATTGAGTGTCAGCCGCGGTCGTGCCAACTCCTTGTATGTCCTATTTTACTACACCGGCGGGACCGTCGGCATTACGCTGAGTGGCTATGGCTATATGTACAGCCGATGGCCAGCTATCGTTACCATGGGCGCAATCATGCTGTTGTTGCCTTTGCTTACCGGAATTTATGAAAATCGAAAAGCTAAATCGTCTAAATAAAATAATCCATTCAACATAAGGCGGCATCGGAATCAACGAAATCAACGTTGTTGCAAAACAGATTGCATTCCTCTATGAAGAAAAGGAATAGTTAATTCGACGGAACCGATTCAAAAAAGAGGGGATCGGCGCAATGGACGAGCCAAAAGAAGTAACGATTCAAAATTACAAAGGATGGGAAGACTTTTATAATATTGAAAAAAGCGAAAAGCTTAATTTCTTTATGCGTGACGGGCGCATGCTGGATATTTTATTCTCCCAGCAGTTTGACAGGAAATTTCTAAACCATATGTGCCTGCTGGCCACCCAAATCCGGCGCATGGCCTTAACGAAAATGGGCGCCCGCAGATTAAGCAGCCTGCTGTCCCACAAGCGCGCCATGCTGTATTTTGTGCAGCCTTCCACGCGCACCTTTATATCCTTTCTGAATGCTTGTCATATTCTGGGAATGAAAATATCCGAGATTCGCGGCACAACTACCAGTTCGGAAGTTAAGGGCGAATCCCAGGAAGACACCATCCGCACTTTTGCCAGCTATGTCGATTTGATCATCATCCGGCATCCCGAAGCCGGATTTGCCGAAAAAACCGCCTGGCTTCTGAATCAAAACAACCTGCCGGTGGCCATCATCAACGGGGGCTCCGGACCTGATCAGCACCCCACCCAGGCTCTGCTGGATATCTACACCCTGGAACGCTCGTTTCGTAACATTGGCGGGATGGACGGCAAAAAAATTGCCATGGTCGGAGATTTAAAGCGTGGCCGCACCGTGCGCTCGCTCAGTTATCTGATGCGAAACTATAAGGATGTTACCCTGTATTTTGTTGCGCCTGAAGTATTTCGCATGAAAGACGATATTAAAACTTTCCTCAACAAACACCAAATCGAATTCCACGAAACCGATGATTTTGCCAGTGTCATGCCCCGGGTGGATGCCATCTACATGACCCGCATTCAAAAAGAATATGCCGAGGCCCCCGCGCAAGAAACCGATGTTTACCCGGAGTTTCATTTCACCAAGGCGCATCTCTCGGTGATTCAATCCCATTGCATCATCATGCACCCGTTGCCACGTCGCTACGAAATCGAGGTCGAGGTCGATAAAGATCCGCGCGCCGTTTACTGGAAGCAGGAGCGCAATGGCATGTGGATGCGGGCCGCTCTCATATCATACCTTTTCGGTGTTGATGATGAGATTGCGGCGGAATACCGCTAATGCCATCTGCCGGGCAGTTCCACGCGCTAAAATTGACGCTCCTCAAAACCGATGATAACGGATAAAGAGTTTCGCAAGTTTTTGAATTAGCTTCACTCTCAAATTTTTCAGAAATCTATATCATCCGGGGTGACAGGCCATGCTTAACCAGGTGTTGCTTTACGCAGGTTCGGCGTTTATCGCCATTTGGGGAATTGCTCATCTGTTTCCAACACGGTCGGTGGTCGCAGGATTTGGAGATATATCTATTGATAACAGACGAATTATTACCATGGAATGGCTTGTTGAGGGTGTCGCACTTATCTTTACGGGTTTCATCAATGCTATTGTGACTGCCATTGATCATACCAGCTTAATTTCTGCGGCAATTTATGTTAGTTCAGCCGCGGCACTCATTGCACTGGCCTTGGTTTCATTTTTCACAGGATTTAAGATCAGTTTTCTTCCATACAAACTCTGCCCGCTGATTTTTCTGACCTCTGCTGTGTTGATTATTCTGGGCATGCTGCTTTAGCCGTTATCGGGAAGATCATTGCCATTTTTGGTTTTCAATCGAGGCAAAAACCGGAGCAAGAAAAAAATGATCACGAAACCGATGAAGCTGAAGCCGATGAAGGTTAAATTGTTCAACGTGTCAATCCCTTTAAGAGTCAATTAGTCTGCGATCGCCTGTAAAAGAGGGGGCAGCGACCCTGAACTGCCTCCTCCTTTTTTAAGGATGTGCGTCTCATCGAGACTCTCACGAACTATTTAATATAATAGCATAAATAAGCAACTTAATAAAGTCCCATGTCTGAATCCACTACGGGTCACACCATACGAAAAAGCAGCACACGCATTTTATTGCGAATAACGCTATTCGCTTTCTTTTTGAGTCCTAAAGTATATTTATTAAATGCCAATAAGTTAATTGAGGTATCATATGATGAAACTTTTCCTACTCATA
>JASFJF010000114.1:0-10049 GCA_050122255.1 Desulfobacterales bacterium | reverse complement strand
TCGCTGGCTTACCGTATAGGTCTACTGCTATTGATTCAGGTAGTGTCCAGAAATCTTCATCATCATCCAGAAAAACGATATCCGCTATCGTGGCCCCTAAAAAAGTATCCTCTGGATGTTCCAGTTCCCATACTCCTGAGTAGAACCGTCCACCTACCCAAACGAAAACTTCCAGTCTACCGAATCCGTTATTATTTTCTATTGGTACCCAACCTGCAAGTATAAATGCGTTGGGGCTAGGGCCTTGCACCTTATGGGTGACGAGGATATCACAGGCCGCTGGGTTGGTGCAGGGATTCGGTCCACCACCTGCAAAAACAATTACAGGAAGGCAGAGGAGCAGCACCATCAGTCCCGCGATTATCAGAGTAAAAAATGTTTTCTGAGCTTTCATTTAAACCCTCCTCTCATTAAGGTTGCTCGATAACGAGTTAATTATCTTTGTCTGCTTTATATTCACCTTCTTGTTCAATTAATAATTGTCGCTTCTCTTTTTAAAGTATTTATTGCCTGCTATTTCTTCTTATCTTTTTTGTCCTTGCCGGTCTGCAGTTTGATATTAACGAAGATTTCGCCATTGCCCCAGTTTTCATCTTCTGTTTCGATGATACTTCCCAGATGTTTATAGTCCGTTACCCGGCTTGCGTAACCGATGACGATATAGTCATCTTTGGGAATATTTTTATAAATATATTCGCCCGGAACTTTAGTTTGTTCAGCTAAACGGTATCCTTGAATAAGCGAATTGGTGACAATATCGCCATAATCTTTCTGGTTGATGGGGTCGCTGATGACACCTGCATTAATTATATCTAATGTTCGGTAAAGTCTTACTTCGATTTCCATTGGCTTTCTGGTGACCCCTTTCTTGTCGTCTTCGTTGTAAATAAATTCAGTTGCTTCAACCCGAATGTCCGATTGGATTTCTGAAGTTGCAGTTGTCAACGTAATGTAAACCGGTGGAGAAGATTCAAGCGGCTCTGACCAGATAATGGCATCATATGGAACCTTGTAGCCGTCGATTATACCGTCGGATTCAGTGTCAAAGGCTTCGGCTTTGTTGGGATCGTATTGCACGAATGTCATTTTGAACCAGACCTTGTATTTGCCGGGCAAGGTCAACGGATAAAAATTCCGCATTTCATCGATTGTCATGTTTTTGAGCCAGTCGTACGGAAGCCACTCGGCCGCCACTCTGGGCGGCGGCACGGTTGGCGATGGCGCGCTGCCGCCGTTAACATCTGTGGAAGTTATCAGAGAACCGTAAGGCTCTGGCCCCAGAAAATACAAATAGAGGTGATAGCCGAGTTCGCCAAATCCTCCCTGTGTTAGTACCGGCTCTCCGCTTTTATTTAGCAGGGTAACGACGGCACTGATACTGTCGCCGGGATCGCCGAGATTGAAGGTCGCCTTATCAAACGTCAGCCGTGCCTCCAGCGGCGCCCCGCTTTGTGCTGCACCCCCACTCGTAAGCAGGAGGGCCGCGAAAATTAAGAATTGAAGCTTTGCTATTACTTTAAGAGTTGTGCAAAATCTTATCATCGTTGATGCCCTCCTCTTTATTGATTATTTATCTGGATCATGCTCTGGTGGTATGGACAGAAATGTGCGCCCCTGTCCCAGTTGATACTGTAGTGATACATCAGGCAATTTTGATCAAAACAATGCCCCACACTGTCGACAAAACTGGGATCTCCCACGCCCATACCCATGGAATGGCCCATTTCGTGACCGATAACATGGGCAACTACATGTGGCAGCCAATACTCCCCCTCCCCGGTCACGGTACCCGGATCTCCCGTCACCTGAGGCAGCTCAGCCATTCCATTGTTGTTAATATCAAATGGATTCAGTTTCCATTCTTCATTCCAGGTGGCCATGTCCATGTCGACATGATCTCCATCTAATAGGCCGTTTTTGTTGCCATCTTCTTTTTTATCTTTAACGCCGTCGTCGTCTTTGTCCTCGACAGTTTCCACAGGATCCAGTCCATCAGTATTACCCGGGTGGTTGGGATCATTTTTGTATGGGTTGTCCGTATAATAATTTAGTATGGTTTGACCGAAGATTCTGGTGGGTTGGCCGTAATACTCGCTGGTCCCAAAATAGCTCTCTCCAAATACGCCAATGTCCCATATCCTGATGCTGATGCGCCGGATGTGGCCCTGGTTGTAATCTCCAGCGGACCAGCCGGTCATATAGTTACGCACAAGCAGCACGTCAATATTTTTGTCTTCAAATATACCTTGCTTATTGATGTCAGACCAGTTCGACCCGCTGCTGGTTGTCTCTTGAGAATATACGTCAATTCCTGAGTTGATAAACGCATCGGGGATGTTGAAAGGAATTTCGGCAGTAAAATCCACCCCGCAGACAAACAGATTCTTTTTCGAAATATCAAGTCTGCGGTGGATTCCATTCCACCGAACCCCGCGGTATTCTTCGAAAACGCTGAGTTGATCGCCTTTTGCCTCGCTATTGAGCGACAACTCCTCATCTTCGTTCTTATCCGGTATACCGTCGTTGTCCGTATCAATCGTGGTTGGATCGAGTCCATTATCTAATTCAAATTGGTCCTGAAGCCCGTCCCGATCTGTATCCTTGGGTAACCGGAGTTCGGCGGAGACGGCTTGACCTGAGTAAGTTACTTCGGCCACAACCACAGCACTTCCGCCGTAGTCATGGCATTGAATGGTGAGCGAATTCGTACCGCCCGAGACTTCAGAAAAATCGTAGCTGGTGTCTTCGGACTCATGGTTTGTGTATTTGCCCGGCAGCCTGGATGTCAGGCTGTCCTGTAACAAGGACAGGGTTACGTCTGCGCCTGAAACGGGTATGTTATTGCTATCCATTAAGGTCGCATGGATAACAATCCGATCCCCATCTTTCGGCAACCACGTGTCATACGGAAAGACGCTGCCATCGATATTTTTAAGATTAAATTCGATATAGTACTCCGGCTCACAGACATCGCCGATACCATCGCCGTCTGCATCCGCCTGTCCGGGATTTGGCGTGTCCACGCAGTTGTCGCAGGCATTGCCAACCCCATCCTCATCTGAGTCGAGCTGTCCCGTATTTCGGATGTCTACGCAGTTATCACAGGCATCACCGATGTCGTCACCGTCGCTATCTGACTGACCAGGATTTGCTATGTCTGAGCAGTTATCGCAGGCACTGTCAATACCGTCGTCGTCCGGGTCGCCGGTATTTGCTGTTAGAGGACAACTGTCATCTTCATTGGGAATCCCGTCGTTATCATTATCCGGGTCACAGGCATCGCCTATCCCGTCATCGTCAGTGTCTGTCTGGTCGTTGGGCTCGCTCGGGCAGTTGTCGTTGTCATCGACAATGCCGTCCCGGTCGGCATCAGGAGGAGGCGGGTTCTTGTCAGTTTTAGGTTTGCCGCTCAAGTCATCCGCATCGCAGGCTTCACCCACACCGTCGCAGTCATAATCCGTTTGCCAGAAACCGTCCGCATCGACAAAACCGAGGCTGACGGCACAGTCGTCTGTGGTATCGCCGGGCGAATAGGGTACTTTCGGATTGGCAACATCAGGGCAGTTGTCCAGCACATTGGGAATGTTATCCGCATCCGTGTTTTCCTGCCCGGGATTCCAGTCTGCGGGCGCATTGTCGCAGATATCACCGATAACATCACCGTCGAAATCCTCCTGTTCAGGATTTGGCAGACCCGGGCAGTTGTCGCACGCATCGCCGATACCATCGCTATCTGCATCGTCTTGATCAAGATTATCAATATTTTCACAGTTGTCATTTAAATCTGGTATGCCGTCTGAATCGCTGTGCATTGACTGTTCTTCGTTATCCGTGACACCGTCCTCATCTGTATCGACAGGGTAGTCATTCGGATTCAGGGGATTCGTTCCGCCGTCAATTTCCTGGCTGTCCCAATAACCATCGTTATCGTTGTCCTGGTCGCAATCATCACCAATTCCATCCAGATCAAAGTCAGGTTGTTCATTACTGTGAACATTTCCATTAATATCTGTCCAGCTCGCATCTACCGGGTTATACAGATCAAGACAATTGTCATAAACATCAGGGACAGCGTCCGAGTCGGTATCATCAAAAGTCACACCGAAAGGATTGTAGACAAACTGCATGTCCGCGCTTTGCATCATGGTTGTACCATCCCAGGGCTCAAATGCACGCACAATCCATTTGTATGTTTTGCCAGGCTCGAGTGCCCTGAGGTCCCAGAAGGATGCGGTCACCTCGTTGCCGTTGTATTCGTTACTGGAAAAATACTCTTCCTGTTCGTCCAGGCTTCTGACGCGCACATGGTATCTCTTGCCCGGACTCACAATAGGCAGGTCCCAGTTAAAACTGATGGAGCCGTCCTCGTGGATAAAGTGGCCCATTGTAGCGCCGGCAACGGCTGTGACCGAATATTCATTGAAGCTAAAATCATGACTTTCGGAAGGGCCATTGTCAAAGCTAATAGTGCAGGTGTAGTTTCCATAGGCAGGTGCCCCTCCGAGTGTATTCCACCAGCCTTTGTTGCCGGACCGGGTTTCGGTTGAAATATCGTACCAGTCTGCCGTCAAATCGAACGAATAATTTACGGGACCGCTTATCGATGCACTGGTCACGTGATTTCTGCAACCCGGCCGTACATCAAAATTTACCGCCATATTGCCGCCCCAGGACCGTGCTCGGCAATTATCGATTCGAACCAAATCAGACGGCGCATACACTGCAGTAATTTCCCGGGTTTCGACGATACTAGGGGAAGGATAGTCGCGGTCCATGACCCGCACCAGCCAGCGATAGGTCTTGCCGACCTCCAGGCACCTTAGATTCCCCTCCCAGAAAAAAGCGCTCTGGGCATTCAGCTGGGAACCTAAAATTGCGTATTCCTTGTCCTTATCGTCTCTGACCCTGACCTGGTAGTAATAATCGCCACTGGTGCCGCGATTCCAGGCCACATAGGCACTACCGTCATCATTGACCGTAACTTCAATGTTCGACGCAGGCGGCACAATAACATTAATAAGCGTTTTTGAGTACGTTTCCACGGACCCGTCTGCAAAATTCATCGTCAGGGTATAGTCGCCAAAATCAAATGGCAGAACTGCACCGAAATTTTTAATCCAGAATTTAAGATAGCGGCATTCGGTGTCCCAGCGGTCAAAAAAGTCATTTGTCAGATCAAAATTGTATTCCGGATATATCCCTGTTCGATCACTATTTGGGATGTTCAGCGTTGCGCTCACAAGCTGGGCTCTGTAGCCGGGGTGCACCCCGAAGGCAGCCTGCAGGTTGCCATTGTAGAGCGCCACGTCAAAGAAGTGCAATCGTTGGGGTCCCTCATCTAAAACAAAATTAGTGCCCGAAGCTGTGCCGCCGAAGGGCACGTTCACCGCTTGAGCGGATTGACAGTCAGTCGTACCACCGGCCGCAGTCCAGAACTCATTGATGTAATTTTTGTTGTTGCAATCAGCGCAGGCTTCTACATAGACATCCCGGTCAAATACTTCGGAAACATGGTAATTGCCGCTGGTGTCGGTTGTGGTGCTGGCAATCAAATTCTGCTTGCACTTTTTGGCGTATACGTTGACTGTTATTCCTTCAAGGTCTGAGCCTCCGCCGGCCACCTGTCCGGATACAGCGCCGGTCGGGGCGATATTGAAAGGATCCCAGGTAAAAAACTTACTGTCGCTTTGCTCCATCCGGCTGTTTCCCTGATCGTAGGAGCGGACGAACCACTGGTAAGTTTCTCCGGGCTGAAGCAACCTGAGTTCATAGGACCCAACCCATACTTCCGTCATGTCTGTCCAGGTATCAGACTTGTAAAATTCCTTACTGCCATCTTGACTGCGAATCCAGACATCATATCTTTGATCTGTTGTGGGGATGTCCCATGTAAAGTTCATACCCCCGTCATCAAGGATTTCGTAAGCCATAGTGGAAGAGTCGACTGCGGTTATAGCCGCCGGATCGAGCGTGAAGTATCGGTTTTCAGAATAACCATCCTTAAATGAAACGACCAGCGAGTATTGTCCAGATGAAATTACTGGGCTGAAATCTTTCCACCAGCCTTTGTTGAAGTGATTTTCCACAGAAATATCCCACCAATCTGCAGTCAAATCAAATACGTAAGAAAATCCAGGTCCTGAGATGCTCGCTTGGGAGATTTGATCTCTGGATCCCGGGCGCACGTCAAAACCGACGACCGTCCCAGTGTTGCCCCTCCAATTCCAGATCTGAAACCATTGAATTCTATCTTCCAAGTTGGTGGGACTGTATACGAGGTTTTCTGTTAACCAGCCCTCACAAACGGATGCATTGTAAACGCGGTCTGTGTCGTAGGTGCGAATCTGATAACGGTATGTCTGTCCCGGTTCAAGGCAACGAAGATTATCTGCCGAGACAAGCAGACTGTCAGCCCCTTTCATACTGCTGGAACGGTAATAGCGATCACCTTCCGGGCCATAAATCCTGACCTGGTAGTACTCGTCCGCAGAGGGTGGCACCCAGGAAAAGTCGATGCTGCCATCCTGATTTACCGTGTAATCCCATGTGCTTTTATCGACCGGTGTTGGGTGTTCCTCCTCCAGCACCCGTGAATAGCTTTCCGAGGCACCATCGTAAAAAGTCAAGGTAAGTGTATATTGACCGTATTCAAAATTATAACCAAAATTATGATCTCGGGCGACAAGCCAGTTACAATCTGTAAACCATTCAAAAATATCCTTTTCCAGATCAAAAATGTATGAAAAGTTATTTGGACCCGTTATCACGGCACTTTCCAAATGTTTATCGTAATTCGGCCATAGATCAAAACCGACATACAGACTACCATTGAACACCGCAATCTCCCACCAGTTGGTCCGCTGAGGGCCGGTTTGCAATGTGAAATCTATGTCATCGGTCGTTTGTTCTTCTGTTACAGGAATCGCGTCGGCCAGGCTGCAGCCCCAATCCTGTATTCCACCTAAAGTTGTCCACCAGGTGGTAAAATAGTTTTGCCCGTTACAATCCGGACAAGCGCGAATGTAATAATCTCCAGCAGGCAGCAAGGCCTCGTAATAGCCGCTTACGTTTGTTTCTGCATCCCATTGTTCATCCCAATTTTCCCAGCACTGTTCACTCCAGATTTGAAGTACCAGATCCTGGATTGGATCGCCCTGCTCATCCGTAACCGTACCTGAAATATAGCCGCCCATATCGAGCCAAAAGTCGGCGTCGGTCAGATCAGTATGCAGCAACCTTATCGGTTGGGCGTCCTCACAATTCGGGCTGCTTGGATCAAGCGCATCACCTGTCCACCACTCGTTAAGATACACAGAGGCGTCCCTGTTCCAGGTAACCAAATAATAATCCCCGGGAGGCTGTGGTGGTGCTATAGCATAACTGCCATCAGCAAGATTGGTGGTAGCACTCGCGAATCTATCATGCCAGCCGCACGGATCGCCAACGGCGGTATCAATTTGGATTTGTGCATCAGTTATCGCTGTTGATCCATTACTCTGATAGACCGTGCCGGAAAGTTCTGCAAAAGGCTCGGTAAATTCATCAAAAAAAACACTGTTTATCTGGATATTAGCATCCAGTTCACCTTCCGATTTATCGTTTAGCCAAGTAAATCTTACAGTGTAGGTTCCTTCCGAAGGCACATTTAAATAAAAAAAGCCGTAGTTTTCTTCCGTATCGCTTGCCGGAACAATCACCCGGGCATCATTCTTGTCGTTTGATAATTCAAATTGAGGATACCAGCTGGGATCTGCACCCAGACCTGGCTGCCCCGGATCCGCGTAATTTATGGCGTTTACGCCGATGATCCAATTTCCCGCGGTTAAGTACTGCTCATATTCAACCCATTCACCGCCCCACCAGGTATAGATTGCGCTTCCATCTGTCGTCCATCCGCCAGAGACATTGGAAGCATTTAAATACTCCGATCCATTCAGTGTATGGTCGGCGCCGGAATATGGCGCTGAATAGGCGGAAAAGGCCATTCCCCACAGTATCAGGCATATAATCAGTAGGATAAACGTCCTGGTTTTCATTTTATGTCTCCCTGATTTATACATTTGCAGTAATGAGCGATACAGAAGAAATTCCAATCATTTTGGTGATTCGTTATGAAGCTATTCAGAAAAATGTGCTCTGAAAAGGCATTCGAATCCTCTCATCTATAGAACTGATCTGACTATTTTTTTATCCTTTTTCTTAGCCTTTTTATCTTTTTTCTCTTTCGTTTTTTCCTTCTTGCCGGTCTGCATTTTGAGGCTGACAAATATTTCGCCATTTTTCCAGCCGTCAGCATGGCCGATGACGACATAGTTGTCTTTGGGCACCCCGGTGCACCGATACTCTTCCAGCATGCTCGTCTGCTCCGCGGTGGGGTACACGGGAATCAACAGATTTTTGGTGATGTCTTCATGGACTTTGTGATTGACCGGGCTGATGCCGGCAGCCTCGATGTCCGCCACCCGGTAAATCCAGACAGCAAGATTCATCAGCAGGTTTTTGATCACATTCTGGTGGGGTCCTAACCCGAAAGAAACCAGGTCCATGTTGAAATGCACATTGTTAAACGCCCAGATGTCTTCTGTAGATGCTATTTGGAAATTAGTGTGGTCAGGAGAAACCGGTGTGTCAGGATCTTCTATGGTGAGTGTAACCGTGTCACCGACCGGCCATTCAAAGCCCCATATTTGATTGTTCTGCGGGTCAGCAGTAATATTTGCAGCGTGTGAGATCGACAGCGTTCCGATTAGCGCACGAAAAATCCACCCTGGTAATCTAAAAAATATCCTCATGGATCTTCCTCCCATTTGATCTCCAAGGATAACTGCTTTTGAGATTGGGTTAAGAAAAACGATAGGGGATTTTCTTCAATTCCAGGCTGAGGGATATCGTGGTACCGTTTTAGGCATTTGGAATTCAGCGGCGGCCAAAAATAGATTTCAAATGGGCGGATCGAATCGGTCACATACGAAAGATGCAGCGAAAATTACACCAGCTCTTTCCGAATCTAAAATTTGTGTTCAGAAATCGAGCTCATGTTTAGCGGATATCGAAAAGTAATGTATGAAATCCCCCCCCTCATCGTTGGGATAGATACACGCCCCAATGAGCTTCGGCAAACCAATTGCCTTTTTGAAAACGCAAGACAGATCAATCTACGTTAAGCTCTTAATGTTAGATTCCCCACAAATCTATGCTTAAAGCCTTTGCGGCCGAGCGTGCTTTTGGAGAGACTCCAGATAAACTGAAGAGGTAAATTGCCTGCAATCCCATTCAGATTGTCAATCTCAGTGCCCTCTAAAAATAACAGAAGCTATGGATGTTATCAACAAATTAGCGCTTTAAAAAAAGTGGGAATAATATGGGTAAACTGCTGGCTGTTTCCCCGTATCACCGAATCGACATCAGATGCGTTCTTAAGTTTATCTTTTTGTTTTTTATACCAATTTTTGCTCTGATGTTGTCCCTGTGAAACTCTATAGTTTTTGGAGACAGATTCAGCATCTCGGCGATTTCTTTAGTGGTTTTGCCCTGACGGATGAAATTGGCGACCTGGATCTCGGTAGGCGTCAATTTCAAAAATGAATTTGACATGCGGCACGCAAAAGACGAGGTAATTTCTTTCAGGTTGGATTCGAGGGTATCCAGCAGGTTTTTCTGCTTTTCGGTTTGCCTGCCGTTTTTTAGTTTCTGCAGAACGGGCTCAACCAGTTGACGTAAGTTGAAAAGGATTTTTTCTTCTATGGCTTTTTTATCTTCATCCAATCGTTTCAATAACACTTTCAAGGCGGTGTTGACTTCCTCAAGATTTTGGGCCTTTTCTTCCAGCTCTCTGGTTCTTTCCTTTACCCGCTGTTCGAGTTCTTCGCGAATGGTGTGCAGCGCCTTTTCATTCTGGCGTTGCTCGGTAATATCTTTTACAAAAATGGTAAAAGATGTGACGTGACCGTCTTCGTTCATTATCGGAAAAAGATTGCAATCAAAACAGTGGCCGCTTCGTTCCTCCGTATAGCGAACTGGGCTTTTGGAGCGTATCACTTACTCGGCTT
>JASFJF010000113.1:0-10169 GCA_050122255.1 Desulfobacterales bacterium | reverse complement strand
CGTTTCTGCGCAAATTCTGGCGATTCATATGCATGGGCCACATCGGCGGGTGAGTCATATTTTTCTATCTCGATAGTAATATCGGGGCCAGTCTTTGCTTCTGGCTTGTTGCCTTTGATCCAGTAACGGTTGCGTTCAAATGGATATGTCGGTAAGGGTATCCGTAAACGCTTTTCATCTTTATAAAAACCGCTCCAATCGGGTTGTACACCTGCAAGCCAAAACTGCCCAAGGGTTTTCAGGACAAAACCAACATCGGAGTATTTTTCGTTTGGATGCCGCAAAGAGGAAAGGATGATACGCTTCCTGTCCGTCCCAACGTGTTGCTTGACCAGCGTGGTGAGTGTTTTGCCTGCACCGACCTCAAGAAAGATCCGATTCTTATCTTTCAACATTTCTATTAAACATTGAGAGAAGCGAACGGTCTGCCTGAGGTGTTTAGCCCAATAAGTCGGACTCATTGCTTCATCTGGGGTAATCCATGTGCCAGTAACGTTAGAAAGAAACCGAATTTGTGGAGGATGTCGTCTAACGCCATCGATGCTCTTGGTAAATTCTTGAAGAATGGGATCCATCATTTTTGAATGAAATGCATGCGATGTGTACAAATTACGGGATTGCACATTCTGTTCAGCAAGCTGCTTTTCTAAATTCGCAATAGCCTCCTTTGCGCCTGAAACAACGCACAGAGCAGGTGCGTTCACTGTGGCCAGAGACAGATGTGTCCCTAAAAAGGGTTGAATCTCTGGTTCGCTGAGGGGTACGGCAAGCATTGATCCAGGAGGGAGTTTTTGCATCAATAGGCCCCTTTTTGTAACTAATGCCAGGGCGTCTTCCAAGGAAAATACGCCTGCCAGACAAGCAGCAACATACTCCCCAATACTATGACCTACCATTACTTCCGGCTTAATTCCCCATGACATCCATAGTTTAGCAAGTGCAATTTCGATTGTGAATAATGCTGGCTGGGCAATATATGTTTGCTTTAATTTTTGGGATATCTGGTCAAAATTGCCATTTTGCGGGTACAGTATCGTTCGCAGATCAAATCCTAACTGAGAACTTAATTTTTCTGAACAAAGATCAATTTGCTCTCGAAACAAGGGCTCGGAATGGTAGAGATCCGATCCCATGTTCACATATTGGGAACCTTGACCGGAAAACATGAATGCTACAGGCGGATTCCTACGTTCTTGATGAGTCGTCAATATATTTTGGCGATCTTCGGCTTCAATTGATGCTATGACCTGATGGACGTCCTGGCATACGATGATACTTCGATGACTAAACGCTTTCCGGCCCACCTGCAGCGTATAGGCAACATCGGCAAGGTTTATGCCGGACTGACGCTTCAAGTGGTCCAGAAAATTTTTCATTGTCGTTCTTAAGGCCGTAGGCGTTTTGGCCGAAAGGACCAAGAGTTGATGCGATCGAGACATGCCGGAGGAATCTCGCGGAGGAGCTTCCTGAAGAATAACGTGAGCATTGGTTCCACCGAAACCGAAAGCACTGACACCGGCGCGACGCGGATATCCGTTCGTTTTCCACTCTCTGGGTTGTGTATTGACAAAAAATGGGCTGTTTTCAAAATCAATGTCTGGATTCGGAATTTCGAAGTTTAAACTGGGAGGGAGAACACCATGTTTGATCGCTAAAATTGTTTTTATTAATGCGGCAATTCCGGCTGAGGCGTCTAAATGGCCGATATTCGATTTGACCGAACCAAGCGCACAGAAACCGTTTCTTTGAGTCCCAGATATAAAGGCTTGGCTTAGCGCCCGCACTTCCGCGGGATCTCCGAGTGCCGTTCCAGTTCCATGCGCCTCAATGTAACCAATCGTATCCGACTTGATATCCGCATTCGCCAGTGCTTCAGCAATAACTTCAGCTTGACCGGCTACACTAGGAGCCGTGAAGCTTACTTTTAAGGAGCCATCGTTGTTTGTAGCCGATCCTTTTATCACAGCCTCAATCGTATCTCCTTCTTCAAGTGCATCATCAAGCCTTTTTAAAAGCACCGCACCTAAGCCACTGCCAAAGATAGTTCCTTTTGCATTGGCATCAAACGGCCGACAATGCCCGTCTGGTGAAACGATAAAACCTTCATCGTACCAATAACCGGATGTCTCGGGCACAATGATTGATGCACCTCCCGCCACGGCCATGTCACATTCAAAGTCCAGCAAACTTTGACAGGCCATATGAACGGCAACCAAAGAGGTCGAACAAAATGTCTGAATCGAATAGCAAGGCCCCTTAAGATTGAGTTTATAAGCAATGAGAGTGGCCAAAGAGCCAAGGTTGTTGAAAACACGACATTGCACATCTTTTACCAAATTATGAGCATTCGGATTCAAACATACATTATGAATTAGATAACTGCTCATGCTTGCACCGGCATAAACGCCAATGGTCCCTCCATAGGTTTCAGGGTCATAGCCGGCTACCTCCAGAACACTCCACACGCATTCTATAAAAAGGCGCAATTGAGGATCCATTAGAGCAGCATCTTTGGGGCTAAATCCGAAAAAAGAAGCGTCAAAAGCATCGATGTCGTCCAGAACGGGTCTGGCTTTTACATAATTAGGATTTGACAGAACTTCAGGTGTGATCCCCGCAGCCAAAAGGTCCTCATCTGAAAAAAAGGTTATCGATTCTACGCCATCCCGTATATTTTCCCAAAATTCATTAATATTTTTCGCGCCTGGAAAACGTCCAGACATGCCGATTATGGCAATCTCTGACCCATCAATGTGCTGAGACACATCAACCCCCTGAACCGAAATGTCTTTTTTTTGAGCCATCATCTATTTAACCTACGCTCTCTTCGCTTTTGGCCGCGGTTTTTACTCTGGATAAAAGAAGGCGATTGGCCTTGTTCATCTAAGATCATTTGGCTGAGGGTTTGGACAGTTGGTTTCTCAAACAGGATTGATAGTGGAAACTTAACGCCGAATGTAGTTCTCATACGTTCGATTAATTGCGTACCGAGAATAGAATGACCGCCCAATTCAAAAAAATTGTCGTGAATGCCGATTTTTTCAATACCAAGCAGCTCTTGCCAGATGTCAGCGATAGCTTGCTCGGTAGGATTGCCCGGAATTACATAGACGCTGGATAAATTGGGTCTTGTGTGCTTTGCTTTAACTTCGGCTGTTATCAGTGGTTTATATTCAGCCTCCGAAGAAATTGCTTTTTTATCGGCTACGGGCGGATGCTGAAATCCTTGAGAGCTAACGATGATCTGCGACAAGGGGTTCCCCAGAATCCGGGCAAATGCTTGTTGGCCCTCTTCAGGTTGAATCCCGGATTCAAGTTGCTCCTCCCGCTTCTGTTTCAAATTGTCGGGAATGCTCGTTTTAACACCCATACCCACCGACCGCCACATGCCCCAATTAATCGATATCACCTGATGCTTGGATGAACGCTGATGGGCATAGGCATCCAAAAAAGCATTGGCAGCACTGTAATCGACCTGT
The DNA here is from genome assembly GCA_050122255.1 of Desulfobacterales bacterium. GTDB lineage: Bacteria > Desulfobacterota > Desulfobacteria > Desulfobacterales > JAHEIW01 > JAHEIW01. Next base: position 6,690 of record JASFJF010000113.1, on the reverse strand, counting down.
CCGGTTACGCCACGCACGGTACTTAGAGATGAGAACAGAACAAAGAAATCCAACGGCACCGAATTGAAAAGTCTATCGAGGTTCAAAGTTCCCTTCACTTTCGGTGCCAGCACACTTTCTGCAGCTTCGACAGTTTTGAGCTGGATCATTCCGCCGCCGGCCACTCCGGCTGCATGAATAACACCATGTATTCTTCCAAATTTCTCGCTGATCCGGGCTTTTGCCGCCATCATTTGATTCATATCTGAAACATCGGCACTAATCGTTAACACCTCTCCTCCGATTTTCTGTATCTTCCTGATGCGGCGAATCTTAGAGCTTGTATCATCCGATTCATCATGCGTTTCCAACCATCGGTCCCATTGTCTGTGATCAGGAATCGGCGTTCTGGCCACTAATGCCAACCTGGCAGAAACCTCTTTCGCTAAATACTCGGCTATCACAAGACCGATACCTCCCAACCCACCCGTGATCAGATAAACACCATTTTTTCGGAAGGGAGTGGTTTTTGCCGGAACGTCCTCCAAAAGTATCCTCTCGTAATGTCTCACCCAACGATGTTTACCTCGATAGGCCACCACTGGATCCGGGCTGCCTGCCACCAAATCGGCTATGAGTTTGTCTGGAAGCTGCTCTTGCGGCTGAGCCTGTCCAAGTGGAGCGCCGATGTCAATATTCGTACACTGAATATTGCGATATTCCTGGGGAATAACGAGGCAAGGACCTAAAATGAGCGCCTTTTCCGCAACAATCTTTTCTTCGCCGGTTACGTCATACAAATAATTTGTCAATACCTTGATACGAACCGATTGGTCCGGCATGTGGTCGCCGATAGCTCTGGCCAGAAACAACAGGCTGCTAAATCCTGAGACCAAATGAGATATTAATGGATCTTGGGACAGTGGCCTGGCTTCATCGGTAAGTGTCCAACAGTGTAAAAAAACGTCGGGGAAGTTGTTCGATCCACAAAGCTGTTGCATTAGCTTTTGATAATCAGATTCATTTTCCGGATTTAATGCGTAGGCTCCCTGTCCGACTTGACCGAATTCGGTGCCGGCTTCTACGGTTAGTACGCGTTGACCATTTTGCTTCAATCTGGCGACCAATTCGTCGCTAAAGCCACAGCGGTCTGCAAACACGAGCCAGGTGGATTGACGACTGGATAATTGCATTTTGTTGACAGTACCGGTAAGAGGCAGTCTTTTCCACGATGGCACATAAAACCAATCGTCGATATTTGCTTTTTTGCTTTCTTTGTGTAGCGGCTCTTTCAGAAGGCGAGATGCTTTGAGAGGCTCGACCCAATAGCGATTGCGCTCGAATGAATAGGTTGGCAAAGATATCCGCTGTCGCCGCTCATTACGGTAGAATGCCGACCAATCGACAGATAATCCCGCGAGCCACATCTGTCCCAGAGTATTGAGGATAAAAGCAAAGTCAAGCTGGTTCTCGTAAGGATGCGGAAGGGACGAAAGAACGATGTGTTCTTTTAATCGGGCCGGGTGCTGCTGTGCCAAAGTGCTCAGCGTCCGTCCCGGTCCAACCTCCAGAAGAATCCGATCGGGCACTTTCATCAATTGCTCCAACCCATTTGAAAACCGAACGGTTTGACACAGATTTTTGATCCAATACTCAGGATTTTGAATTTCGTCGCTACAGACCTGCTTTCCGGTCACAGTCGAAACAATCGGAATTCGGGGTGGCTCAAAATGAACGTTGCGCAAACGTTCGTAAAATTCGTCTTTCACGGCATTCATCATGTGGGAGTGGAATGCATGCGAGGTATGAAGATATCGACAGTCTATTTTCGACTGATTCAGTCTTTGTGCCAAATTTTTTACAGCTCCAATCTCGCCTGAGATTACGCATAGCTCTGGACCATTAACAGCCGCCAGTGAAATTCCGTCTCCCACAAATTGGGCGATATCATTTTCAGACATAGAAACTGCCAACATAGCACCACCAGGCAATCTGTCAATCAAATGTCCTCTGGCTGAAATCAAAGCAAGCGCATCTTCCAAAGAAAACACGCCGGCAAGACACGCTGCCACATATTCTCCGATGCTATGCCCCACGAAGGTCGAAGGCCGAATGCCCCATGAAATCCACAGCTGTGCCAAAGCGTATTCCAAAGTAAAAATTGCCGGCTGGGTTACACGTGTATTTTTTAATTGCTCAGATGCTTGTTGGACTTCATTTTGAGCCGGAAACATGATTTCCCGCAGATCTTGTCCTAAATAATGCTCTAGGATCTGGGCAGAGTGATCAATCGATTGGCGATACAGCGGCTCGGCTTTATAAAGTCCAAATCCCATATGGGCATACTGAGCCCCTTGCCCGGAGAACATAAAGACAATGTCGCGTTCAGCGGGCTTGTGATGATAGGTTTTTACCCGTTGCGGGTTCCCATTTTCAAGAGCATCTATGGCGTCTTTGACATCGCCAGCTACCAAGATCATTCGATGGTTGAATTCTTTTCTCCCAACCTGAAGTGTATACGCCATATCAGCGATATTGACATCCGGATTTGCTCTCAGATATTCAGCGAGTTTGGCAGTTGCCAAATCCAACGCCGGCTTTGTCCTGGCTGAAAGGACCAAAAGATGGTCCGAACGCCCTGCTCCGGAGGGCTTTGTACAAGGCGCTTCTTCCAAAACGACGTGGGCATTCGTGCCGCCAACACCAAACGAACTCACACCCGCCCTGCGCGGAATACCTTTATCTTTCCATTCCCTCAAAGCGTCGTTAACGTAAAACGGGCTTTGGATAAAATCTATTTGAGGATTCGGATTTTTAAAATTAAGGCTTGGCGGAATTTGCTTATGCTTTAGCATTAAAACCGCCTTTATAATTCCCGCTATACCGGCCCCTGCAAATAAGTGCCCAATATTCGTTTTGACGGAACCGATAGGGCAGTAATTCGTCTTATCTGTCCATTTTTTATACGCTTTAGTCAGAGCAGCTACTTCAATGGGATCACCCAGGGACGTTCCAGTGCCATGCGTCTCAACGTATCCAATGCTGTCTGGACTGACTTCAGCCATGGCCAGGGCTTCTTCAATAACCTCGGCTTGCCCCGTAACGCTTGGCACCGAATAACCCGCTTTCTGAGACCCGTCGTTATTAATGGCGCTCCCTTTGATAACGGCGTAAATATTGTCGCCGTCATAAACCGCATCCGACAACCTTTTTATCAAAACAATACCGACACCGTTTCCGAAGACAGTCCCCCGGGCATCGGCATCAAAAGCCCTGCATTTGCCATCAGGTGATAAAATACCGCCTTCTTCGTATAGGTAGCCCGACTTTAGCGGGGCTTCGATGCGAACGCCTCCAACAAGGGCCATATCGCATTCGCCGCTGAGCACGCTCTGGCACGCTAAGTGGAGTGCAACGCCGGACGAAGAACACGCTGTGTTTACACTAATGGCCGGCCCCCTGAGGCTCAGCTTGAAAGCCACCCGAGTACATACATGATCTTTTTCATTGGAAAGACGCATGAGCTGATGGCCAGCCCTACTCAGTATTTCGGGATGATTTATCAAACAGTTTTGGAAATAGGTATTCGGCGATACGCTTCCAAACACTCCAATGTCACCATTGTATCTTTCGGGATCGTATCCGGCATCTTCCAATGTGTGCCATGCGCATTCTAAGAAAATTCGTTGCTGAGGATCTATAATTTCAGCTTCAAACGGACTGAATCCAAAAAAGGTAGCGTCAAAGCAGTCTGCGTTTTCAATTTCAGCACCGGCATTAACAAACGCCGGATTGTTCAATATAGCTTCATCGATCCCGTTGGCCTTTAATTCATTTAATGAGAAAGAGCGAATCGAACAAATTCCATCACACAGATTATGCCAAAACTCGTTTATGCCAGCTGCATCGGGGAACCGACATGCCATTCCCACTATCGCTACCTCTTCTCGGTTTACTTCTCTTTCACTATCAGTCATACGACTTTCTTTCTTGTACCCTATGTTTACGGTGCATCATTCGGCGCTGTCTTTGCCGATCAATAAATTCTCTACGCTTGCTTGTATTCCTGCTCACCCGATTAGGGCTTGCATCTTTATTTGCTGTTGACCGTATGGTTGTTTGGCAATATCCGTATGCTGCGGCCATCTCTCGAGTGATATTACTGAGCTGATCGGTGTTAAAAACGGGTGACTGGGAGGCATCGGCGCTAAAAGTCCCTCCAGCGATATCAGCACAATTTACACTTGAGTTTAAAGGCGGCTCCGCAGTTGACGCCTTCATGCTGTCTGTCATCGAATTTTCCAATGGTTTGAGAAGGTCGGGAAAAAATGACAATCCAAACCGGTGACAGAGTGCTGCAATCATTTCCTGCGGCCGCGACATCAAATCTTCATAACGGCACTGATATTGGCGATGCTCCGGCAGTTCGCCAAGAAAATCTTCTAAATTCTTGTGTCCAATCACCCATAATAGCTCCGCCAGTTGTTGAGAATTGAAAGGGTGCTTATGCAGGTATAGGCTTTGTTCCAAACGGGAGTTTAGAAATGAACGAATCATTGAACACGGATGATTAATAAAGTGAATATAGCAGGCATCCCTAAAATCTTTTTCTGCTTTAAGCAATGTTTTAAAGTCCAACGCATAAGTTGAAGATGTTTCGACGAAAATCTTATCGCCTATATGGTGCTGCAAATTTTTGTAAAATTCTCTGGTGTCAGTTCCACCACTCTCATAATCCTCAATGATGCGTTTGGCCTTAGCAGTATTGCATCTCATGGCGGCTTGCATGGTTCGAAGGATTTCTTCCAGCAATTTATCGTAGTTTCTGGATAAAGCCTCTTTTCTTTCCTGAAGGGTATGGAATCCTAACATCTGCAGATCATGTGTAACGAAAAGGTTTGGGTGCCCGGCCAGTATGATACGGAGCAGCATGGCCCCCGACCGCGGTGGGGAAAGAATAAAGAGCGCCGGAGGGTTTTTAATTTGTGGCGCATTATCCTGGCGTCCGGATGCAGCAACGGATGGTATATATTGCTTCATTTGCTGGATGGTTGCGGATTTGATTTGAGATGTTACGGTGACCCTTTCCCTTTCGATATTCTGTGCGTTATCTAAAGCGGATGCATCCTTAAATTTACGGGCGACTGCATGGGCATAATGGCTCTTGAGAAAGTCGGCATACTCTTGGATTGTCGGGGCTTCAAACACCGAAACGATATATATAAATTCCCCCAGCTCTACCTGCAGTTTATTTACAAATCGGGCTGCCAAAATTGATGTGCCGCCCACCTCAAAAAAGCGATCGTAAATGCCAACCCTGTCCAGCATGAGAATATCGCACCATATGTTTGCAAGGTACTGCTGCAACTCACTGCGGGGGGGAACATATGCTTGACCCAATTCCGGTCTTTTCTGTTCGGGTCGTGGCAGTTGCCGACGATCAATTTTCCCGTTGGGGAGCCGAGGCAATGCATCCAACATAACGAACACTGAGGGTATCATGTAATCAGGGAGATTCGCATCAAGAAGCCCCCGCAAGGCTCCAACTGTTGGTTTACTGTTGCTATCGGATACGATGTAAGCAACAAGCCTTCTGTCACCACTTGAATCATCGCGGGCAACAGCAACTGCTTCAGATACGCCGGGATGTCTCTTGATGACCGTCTCAATTTCGCTGGGTTCGATTCGAAAGCCTCTGATATTAATCTGGAAATCAACACGGCCGATAAATTCTATTGTCGAGTCGGGCGATCGGCGTCCTCGATCACCGCTGCGATATAAACGTGCCCCCGGCGTATTATCGAAGGGGTTTGGAATAAATTTCTCGGCCGTCAATTCAGCTTGATTGATATACCCCCTGGCAATGTTGGGACCTGCAATGCAAATCTCTCCTTCCGAGCCCGCCTCAACGGGATTCATCAGTTCGTCCATTATATACACATCTATATTGTCAAGAGGAGGACCAAGCGGAACAATTTCGGTTTTGATGTTTTGCGGATTGGGAATATGATAAACAAGAATATTTCCAATTGTCTCCGTTTGCCCGTACATATTTACCAGACGGGTATATTGGTCTAAATGAGTTCGCCAGCGAATCGGTACTCTTGCTGGCAGCTCCCCCCCGGAAGAAAGAATCAAGCGCAGTTTATTTGTCAAGTAGTGATTTTTTAAACCTGTATCCATATGGGTCAAAGCGTGCGTTAGGTTTTCCCAAAAAGTAGCGACTGTGTCCAAAATGGTTACATCGTATTTCTTAATTAAGTCAAAAAGTGCCAGTGGATTTTGACGCTGTTCGGCTGTCGCTAACACAACGGTTGCTCCCACAGATAATGGGACGAGCAATTGTCTTAGCGAAGAGGTAAAGGCAATGGACGCTGTTTGAAGATAGACATCATCAGCTGAGATTCCCAATCTGGCCAACAGCGACTGAACATTATTGCGGAGGCTTCCATGTGCAACCATCGCGCCTTTTGGAGTCCCCGTAGAGCCTGAGGTAAATATGATGTGGGACAAGTTTTCAGCTGAAAAGTTATCTGCGGTATTGGTTATCTCCTGCTGGGAAATAATTGGCCAATCTTTATCGATTAGAACTAGGTTGCAATTGGTGGTCGCATATCGTTCCAATAAATTATCCTGTGTCAATAAAACCTGTATTTGAGAGTTTTGAATCACCGATTGCAGCCGTTTTTGGGGATATATCGGATCCAACGG
>JASFJF010000112.1:0-10170 GCA_050122255.1 Desulfobacterales bacterium | reverse complement strand
GACTGCTACCCATTCATGTGGCCTTGATTCAGGTCTCGCCACCGGATGATTTTGGCTGGATGAGTTTGGGGGTTTCGGTGGATATCACCCTGGCGGCAGCCCTGTCGGCAGATTTGGTCATTTCCCAGGTGAACGCGCACATGCCCAGAGTCCTGGGGCGCAGCTTTTTGCATGTCAATGATGTCGATGTGTTTGTCGAACATGACGAACCGTTATTGACCATCGGGGAAACACCGGAACTCAAAGCTGCCAATGACATTGGTCGGCTGATTGCGCGCCTGATCGAAGATGGTTCCACCATGGAAATAGGACTGGGCTCCACCCACCAGGCCACCCTGCTGGCGCTGGCGCATAAAAATGATCTGGGCATCCATACCCAGTATTTGACCAGTGATATCATGCACCTGTTTTCAAGAGGGGTGATAACCAACCACAAAAAGGGATTCAATGATGGTAAAATGGTGGCTGCCAGTGCCATCGGCACCCAAGAATTGTACGAATTCCTAAATGACAATCCGGCGATTGAATTTTATCCTTCCGACTATGTTAATGATCCTGCCATCATTGCCCGCCACAACAAAATGGTGTCGATGAATGTTGCCATGAGTATTGATTTAACGGGCCAGGTGGCTGCCGATGCGCTGCCTTACAATCATTTCTCGGGGGTCACCGGCATGCTCGATTTTTTGCGAGGTGCGGTTCAATCCCCGGGGGGCAAATCCATTATGATGCTGCCAGCCACTGCCCATAAAGGAACCAAGAGCCGCATTGTGCCTCAGTTGAACGAAGAGGCTGTGGTGGTTCCCAGGGGCGATGTTCAGCATGTCGTCACCGAATTCGGCGTGGTGAATTTATTTGGGAAAAGCCTGCAGGAGCGGGCGATGGCCATGATCAGCATTGCCCATCCTGAATTTCGCGATGAATTGTTTCATTTGGCTAAAAAGATGGGGCTCCTGAGCGCCGAACGAACATTGAACGAATCCATCCACGGGATTTACCCGATTCACCTGGAAGAGACGGTCGATATCGGCAACCAGCTGGTCACCATCAGACCTGCCAAGCCGGTGGATGAACGCCGCATTCAGGAGCACTTTTACAGCCTGGATAAAGATGATGTCGTGGCGCGCTTTTTTCACGAAAAGACCAGCTTCGTCCACGATGACGTCAAAGGGGTCTCTTTGATTGATTACATCAAAGATTTAACCATCGTAGCGGTCGTCGGAGAGATCGGTTTTGGTCGGGTGGTCGGCATTGGTGAATGCCTGCTTGATCCGGCCAGTAACGAAGCTGAGGTGGCCTTTTCAATCAGCAAGCCTTTTCAGAAAAAGGGCCTGGGCAAGATGCTGATGCACAAACTGGCCTCTGCGGCCCGGGAAAATGGCATTTCCGGTTTGGTAGCCTATACATCCGCGCAAAATAGAGGGATGATCAGGCTGTTTAAATCGTTGCCCTATAAAGTCGACAGTTTTTTCGACGGCGAGATGCTCAAGCTTCGTTGCCGGTTCGATCAACCTGTATAACCAAGGTTTACAGGTTCAGGGTTCAAAGGTTCAGGGGTTAGGCAACATCATAAATAGATCATCAGATAATTGGAGACATAGGAAAAGAGCCAGAGACAGGTCCGCTCAATTCTGAAACAAATCAGCCCGAAACCCTGAACTTTTGAACCCTGAACCCTGAAACGCACATTTGACAACAAAGGAAACGGATATGACGACCCATAAGGTAGTTTTTTTGCCGCATCAGACAGAGATTAGCGTGCCCGACGGCGATACCATTATTCATGCCGCCCTGGAGGCCGGTGTACACGTGAACGCTTCCTGTGGCGGAGAAGGTGTCTGCGGAAAATGCCGCGTCCGGATCGAAGAAGGAACCGTGGATGGCGTTATCAGTGAAAAGATCAGTGCCCAAGATCAAGCCAATGGCTTTCGATTGGCCTGCCAGGCGGCCGTGAAAAGCGATCTGGTCGTGCGCATCCCGGTAGAATCGGTTATAGATGCAAGTGCCTTATACGCTCAGATGGCGCCGCGCAGAACCGCCCATATTCAGGAGATGAATTTTGATGAATTAAAGGAAAAGGGCCTGTTTGTGGCACCGGTGGAGAAAAGATTTCTGCAGCTTCCGGAGCCGACACTACAGGACAACCTGTCGGATATCACGCGCCTGATCAGCTATTTAAAAGCCCAGTATGACGAGCATCGTCTGGATGTTGCCCTGTCGGTTATCCGCAAAATTCCGGATGTCATCCGCCAAAAGGATTTTGAAGTCACTGCTACGCTCGTACGCCCGGTTCGCGATATCGGAAAAACCCGCCTGATCAATGTTCAAGCGGGGGATACGACCCGTCGCAGTTATGCGATCGCCATGGATATCGGGACCACCACGATTTACGGTCAGGTTATTGATTTGATCAGCGGTGATGTATTGGCCGAGCACGGTGATTTCAATGGCCAGATCAGTTACGGTGAGGATATCATTTCGCGGATTGTCTATGCTGAAAAACCAGGCGGCCTGCAGCGCCTGCATGAAGTCGTAATGGGTACGATCAATAAAATAATTGTCAGGATTATCAAAAAATCTGGCATCGATCATGAGGATCTGGCCACCATCACGCTGTCCGGCAACACGTCCATGACTCAGTTGATGCTGAAAATCAACCCGCGTTACATCCGGCGCTCACCCTATGTGCCGGCGGCAACGCTTTATCCGCCAACGCGGGCCAGTGATCTGGGGATGGCAGTCGGTGACCATGTGTCAGCGCTGGTCTACCCGGCCGTTTCCAGCTATGTCGGCGGTGATATTGTTGCAGGTGTGATGGGATCTGGCATTTACCGTACCGAGAAGTTGACGCTTTATTTGGATGTCGGGACCAATGCTGAAATTGTGATCGGCAACAAAGACTGGCTTGCCTGTGCAGCCTGTTCAGCCGGACCGGCTTTTGAAGGCGGCGGCCTCAAGTTCGGCATGCGGGCCGAAAAAGGGGCCATCGAAGATTTTTCGATCGATCCGGTTACCTATGAACCGATGATTATTACCATCGGCAACGTTCGCCCCAAAGGTATCTGCGGTTCCGGCCTGATCACGATGGTCGCCACCCTCTTTGAGCTGGGTGTCATCAATAATCTGGGCAAATTTGATCGGGATCTGAATACAGACCGCATCCGCGAAAACGAGGGGGTCTATGAGTACGTTCTGGCATGGAAGGAGGATACCCAAATCGACCGTGATGTCGTTTTGACCGAGATCGATATAGAAAACCTCATTCGGGCCAAGGGGGCCATTTACAGTGGCTGCATGACCCTGCTGATCGAAGTTGGCATGAATATACAGGATATAGAACACATCATACTGGCCGGTGGCTTCGGCAGCTACGTGGATTTGGAAAAGGCCATGGTGATCGGGTTGCTGCCTGAAATGGACCCTGCCAAAGTGACCTTTATCGGCAACGGCTCCTTGATGGGTGCCCGCATGAGCAGCCTGACCAACCGGATCCGCAAGGATGTCGTCGAGGTGACCGAGAAGATGACCAATTTCGAATTATCCGACACGCCATCCTACATGGATAATTATATCGCAGCCCTGTTTTTGCCCCACACCGACATCAACCAATTTCCCAAATTGAAAGCCCGTCTTGAAGCCCGCCAGAAAAACGGATAATGAATCGGATTTATTAAGAAATTTATATTTAGTGAAGCTCCGCTCTTGACAAAGCCATTCACCCTAGATAAATAGCAATATTCTACATTTAGCGCCTGATGGGGGACCCTTGGTCGTGTCAAAATCGCAGACAGACGTTGACATCCGAAACACTGATTTGAGGTATGCTTTTCTCCCCTTTACCTGCAATAAAGGCATTATATCTACCGTCTGTAGATTCATAAATAAAATCAAAAATGAAAGGAGGCTGATAAATTCGTGAGCACCCGTGCGGGCTTGCTCTGATGAGGATGGGGTATTCTAAGAGAAGTATTTACTATTAATCACCTCAATAGCTGTTGGAAAGAGACAAGGAGGTAACATTGGGTTTTGAATTCACTAAAGAAAAATATTCCGGTGCAATAAAAGAAATTACATTAGGACAGGGAGATAAGGCCATCACAGTCGGTGGTGCCAACTGCTACCCGTTTTATAATTTTGAAGGCGAAATGCCCCATAAACCCAGGGTTGCCATGGAAGTATGGGATATGGAACCGGAGGAATGGCCAGAAGCTGCATTAAGCCCGTTTAAGGATGTAATTTCGGATGCGGCTGCCTGGGCCAAAAAATGTGTTGATGAATACGGAGCGGATATGATCGTGCTGCAGCTGAAAAGCACCGATCCCAACGGCAACGACGCCGGCGCTGATGAGGCCGCGGCCACGGTCAAGAAGGTACTCGACGCCATTGATGTACCGCTGGCCGTCTGGGGCACCGCCAATGTTGAAAAAGACGAGGAAGTGCTCAAGAAAATTGCCGAGGAATGCCAGGGAAAAAACCTGATTTTAGGTCCTGTGGAAGATAAAAACCACAAAGGCATCGGTGCGGCAGCCATGGGTTTCGGACATACCATTATCTCTTCATCACCCATCGATGTGAATCTGGCCAAACAGTGCAACATCCTGCTCGAGAACCTGGGGGTATCGATGGATAAACTGATCATCGATCCGACCACCGGCGGTCTGGGCTATGGTCTGGAATATTCCTATTCGGTAATGGAACGCATCCGCATGGCGGCGCTGGCGCAGGGCGACGACAAATTGCAGCTGCCTCTAATCAATAATCTGGGCAACGAGGTCTGGAAATCGAAAGAGGCAAAACAGCCCGTAGATGAAGCGCCGACTTTGGGCGATCCTGAAAAACGCGGTATTCTGATGGAAGCCGTTGGGGCGGTCGCTTACCTGATGGGCGGATCCGATCTGCTGATCATGCGCCATCCCGAATCGATTCGTCTGGTCAAGGCATACATCGATTTGGTTTATGACGGCGGCGTGGCGACCGATGTGCCCGGCATCAAAAAGCAGCTGGCCGATGTGGATATCGACCTGCTGGCGCTTTCTCCAGAGCCGGATCTGACCATCGAAGAGGAAAAGAAGGCTGCGCCGGCGAAAAAGGCACCGCCCAAACCTGAAAAGAAAGCCGCGCCCGCGCCGAAAAAGGAAGCTGCACCCGAGCCGAAGAAAGAAGTAGCTGCACCGGCTGAGCCCCTAGCTGCCGAAGCGCCCAAGGTCGAAGCGGCACCTGAAGTAGATGCAGCCGCACAGGCCGAAGCGGCGGCCAAGGCCAAAGCCGATGCCGAAGCGGCCGCCAAGGCCAAAGCTGAAGCGGCAGCCAAGGCCGAAGCCGAAGCGGCCGCCAAAGCCGAAGCCGAAGCCAAGGCCCAGGCCGAAGCGGCAGCCCAAAAGGCTGCTGCAGAAAATGCCAAGATCGAAGCCGAACTCGATGAGATCCGGCAAAAACGGGCCAAAGAGCGCGCCGACCTAATTGCCAAACGCGCAGCAGCGGAAAAGGAAGCGGTCAAAAAGACGCCGTCCGAGGTTCAAAAAACAATGGTCGAAAAATTGATCGACAATTTAAACTGGATCCATAAACGATAGCGATAACCGGCCGTTGATCGTCAAAGCCATCAGGCATCGGCGGCCAAAATTCAATTCCAAAATAGTGGGGAGGAACCATATATGCCAGAAACAACAGATAAGAAACTTGTTAAACCCGAAAAGGCCAAAAAAGTTGCTGACCCGGTGGCCGCATCGATTGACAAGGCCAGTCAGCAGATGATCCTGCGGGCCCAGGAATTGGGCGTCGAGACCATCTTTGATCGCGCCGTCACCATGAAACCCTGCAACATCGGCATCCAGGGCACCTGTTGTAAAAATTGTGCCATGGGCCCCTGTCGTCTACCGCTTCCCAAGTCCGGAATCGAAGGCGAAGATGAGCGCAAGGGACTATGCGGCGCCACCGCCAATACCATCGCTGCCCGCAATTTTGCCCGCATGGTGGCTGCCGGCTGCGCAGCCCATTCGGATCATGGACGCAATGTTGCCGAAGTCTTTATGTCAGTTGCCAACAAAGAAACCGCTGATTACAAAATTAAAGATCCCAACAAATTGCTGGCGATTGCCCCCCATTTCGGGGTGGACATCACGGTCGAAGTTGATGGTGAAGAAGTCGACCGCAACCTGGATGAAATTGCCCTCGAGGTGGCCGAAAAAGCCATGGCCGAATGGGGCAAACCCGAAGGCGAATTGGATTATCTCAAGCGTGCTCCCAAACCGCTGTATGACCGCTGGCAAAAACTGGGCGTGCTGCCGCGCAACATCGACCGCGAGGTCGTAGAGATCATGCACCGCACCCATATGGGCGTTGACCAGGACTACAAAAACATCCTCAAGCAGTGTACCCGGGCCGCTTTGGCTGACGGCTGGGGTGGGTCCATGATTGCCACCGACCTGCAGGATGTCATGTTTGGAACACCCTATCCGCTGCAGACCGAAGCCAATCTCGGCATCATGAAAGAAGACCAGGTCAACATCATTATTCACGGGCATGAACCGGTCCTGTCCGAGATGATTGTGGCGGCGGCCCAATCCAAGGAAATGATCGATTATGCCAAAACCAAGGGCGCCAAGGGCATTCAACTGGGTGGTATCTGCTGTACCGGCAACGAGATTCTGCAGCGTCATGGTGTGCCACCGGCCGGCACCTTCCTGCAGCAAGAGCTGGCCATTGTGACCGGCGCCTGCGATGCCATGGTGGTTGATGTTCAGTGTGTTTTTCAGAACCTGGCCAATGTGGCCAAATGTTTCCACACCAAACTGATCACCACCCATCCGATCGCCCGCATGGAACAGGACAATGTTACCCACATCGAATTCGATGAGCACCATGCCATGGAAGACGCCAAGAAAATTGTTAAAATGGCCATCGATAATTTCGAAAATCGCGGTGCCGACGTCATGATTCCGGCCCAGAAAGCCGCGCAGATTGCGGGTTTCGGAGTGGAATCGATTCAATATCATCTGGGAGGCACCTTCCGCGGCTCCTATTACACCCTGAATGACAACATCATCAACGGGCGCATCCGCGGTGTTGCCGGTGTGGTTGGTTGCAACAATGCGCGTAACCGCCATAACGAAGCGCATTTGACACTGGTCAAAGAGCTGATCAAAAATGACGTTATCGTGCTGACCACCGGTTGCAACGGCATTGCCTGCGCTATGGAAGGCCTGCTGACGCCCGGCGCCGCGCACGTGTACTGCGGACCGGGACTGTCCGAGGTGTGTGAGACCGTGGGGATTCCGCCGGTGCTGCATCTGGGCTCCTGTGTGGACAACAGCCGGATTTTACTGGCAGCCACCGAGGTGGTCAAAGCCGGCGGACTCGGCAATGACATCCAGGACCTACCGGCCGCTGGTGCCGCGCCGGAATGGATGAGCGAAAAAGCCATCAGCATCGGTCAATATTTTGTGGCCTCCGGCGTGTACACCCTGTTTGGCGTGAATCTGCCGGTCACCGGGGCTCCGGTATTTCAACAGTATCTGTTTGAAGAGCTGGAGAAAATTTACGGCGGCAAGTGGGACCTGGCGGCCGATCCGATCGAAATGGCGCGCAAAATGATTGCCCATATCGATAAAAAGCGCAAAGAGCTTGGCATCGACAAAGCGCGCGAGCGGGTCCTGATGGATATGGCCGATCGCCAGCGGCTCGAAGCATAATGATAATTCTGGGATTGAGTGGTTTCAGAAGTATGGGTTTTTGTCTCTCGATTCCTTGATAAACACTTACACTTAACAACTTAAAATCCTCAAAAAAGGAGGCAACTGTATGTCTAAGCTAGTTGCATTTGCCGCGATTCAAGGTGGCTACAACGTTGTGTCGCAGGTTGAAGGCGAATACCAGAAAGCGCTCGATACCTTCAACGCAGATACCAAGGTGGGATTTCCCAACACCGCCTACTATCTGCCGGTGATTTACTCATTGTTGGGAATTAAAGTCGAAACGCTAGAAGATATTCAAAAAGCCTTGGATGTGGCGCGCAAGCTCTTGCCGCCGCACATCAAGGGCATGAACCATTTGCCGTACCTGGGGCCACTACTGGATGCCGGTATGGCCACCCTTTTTGCTTTTGAGATCAGAGAGGCCCTGCGTTACCTGAACGAGCCGGATTTTTATCTGCATTCGGAAGACATCGACGAAGAAGCCGGCAAAATCTGGCTGGGGGCGGCCGATGATACCGTCTTCCGTAAACGCGGGGTCGAGTTTGTGGACGGCTCCGCTCCAGGGTTTGCTGCTATCGTGGGGGCGGCACCGGATCCTGAAATCGCCAAGGAGATTGTCGAGGAATACCAGCGACGCAGTCTGTACATTTTCCTGGCAGCCGGTCACAATAACACCTCGGTGGCGCAGCAGCTGCTGGAAGCCGGAGTTCAGATCGGCTGGAACACCCGCATCGTGCCGTTTGGTCCTTACATCTCATCGGCCATTTTTGCCCTGGGTTTTGCCAACCGCGCGGCAATGGCCTTCGGAAACGTCCAGCCGGGTGATTATAAAACCATGCTACTTTACAACAAGAACCGTATCTTTGCCTTTGTGAATGCCCTGGGCGAAGTCGGCACCGATTGGGCCGGCGCGGCTGCGGGATGCGTTAACTGGGGTTTTCCGACCCTGGCCGACACCGACATTCCCGAAGTCCTGCCCACCGGAATCTGTACCTATGAGCATGTGGTGGCCAACGTGCCCCACGAAGAGATGGTCCAAAAATCGGTTGAAGTTCGCGGATTGAAGGTCAGCGTATCGTCGATCGAGATCCCTTGTTCCTTTGGACCGGCCTATGAAGGCGAACGTGTGCGCGGCGCAGATCTGTACGCCCAGATGGGCGGCGGGAAGACCCAGTGCACCGAGCTGGTCAAGATGGCTGAAATGAATGAAATCGACGACGGCAAGATCGAGGTGATCGGCCCGGAGATTACTGACATTAAAGAGGGCGAGACCATGCCGCTGGGCATTTATGTCCAGATCGCCGGCCGTGAATTTCAGACGGATTTTGAGCCGATCATCGAGCGCCAGATCCATCACCTGATCAACTATATTCAGGGCATCATGCATATCGGCCAGCGCGATATTTCCTGGATCCGGGTCAGCAAGGCCGCCATCGAAAAGGGTTTTACCCTTAAAGATATCGGTACGGTGCTGCATGCCAAATTCCACCAGGATTTCCAAAAAATCGTCGACAAGGTCCAGGTCACCCTTTACACCGATAAAAAGGATGTGGATGAGCTGACCAAGCGCGCCCGGGGCGAATATAAAGCCCGCGACGAACGGGTGGAAAAGATGACCGATGAAGATGTGGAAACCTATTACTCCTGCACCCTTTGTCAGTCCTTTGCCCCCAATCATGTCTGTACCGTCAGTCCCGAGCGGACCGGCCTGTGCGGGGCCTATAACTGGATGGACTGCAAGGCGTCGTTTGAAATCAACCCCACCGGCCCCAACCAGCCGATCGAGAAGGGCGAATGCCTGGATCCGGTCCTGGGCCAGTGGAAGGGCGTCAATGAGTTTGTGCAGAAGGCTTCCCGCGGGGCGGTGAATCATTACAACTTTTATTCCATGGTTCATGATCCCATGACCACCTGCGGTTGCTGCGAATGCATCGCTGCTATGCTGCCGTCCTGCAACGGTGTCATGACGGTGGGCCGCGACTATACCGGGGAAACCCCCTGCGGTATGAAGTTTACCACTCTGGCGGGTGTCATGGGCGGGGGCGCGTCCTCGCCGGGTTTTGTGGGGCACTCCAAGTTTAACATTACCCAAGGCAAATTCATCTTGGGCGATGGCGGCATTCAACGTCTGGTGTGGATGCCCAAGGACTTGAAAGAGGAAATCCGCGAACGGCTGATCAAACGCGGTGAAGAAGTGGGTATGCCGGATCTGATTGACCGCATTGCGGATGAGACCGTTGGTGTCACCGAGGAAGAGATTCTGCCCTTCCTGCAGGAGAAAAAACATCCGGCACTGGAGATGGATCCGATCATCGGAGGCTGATTAAAATACGTTGCGTGTTGCGCGTTGCGGGTTTACGAATATGGACGCCCGGATGCTTTGACGCGTAACACGCAACCCGTAACTCGCAACCCCGCCCGCCTTCGGCCGTGAGCCCTTCGGTCATGAGCTCAGGGTCGAATGACTCGGGCCGAA
>JASFJF010000111.1:0-10202 GCA_050122255.1 Desulfobacterales bacterium | reverse complement strand
AATGCCGCCTCTGCCGAACGCTTTGCTTACGTGTACGACATGGGATTCGACGTCGCCTGGGAGCTCGACTTCTGGGGCAAGTTCCGGCGCTCCGTCCAGGCCGGTGTCGCCGATCTGCAGGCGTCGATTGCCGATTATGATGATAATCTGGTTTTTTTAACCTCCGAGGTGGCCCGGGTCTATATCGCCTTGCGCACCTCTGAAAAGCGGCTGGCCGTCGCACATGATAATGTAAAAATTCAAACTGAATCTTTGCGCCTGGCGCAAGCCCAGTTTGACGCCGGGGCGGTCACCGAGCTGGATGTTTTTCAATCCAGGGGTCAATTAAGAACCACGGAAGCCGCTATTCCCGGGTTCGAGTCCGATATTCGCCAGGCCAAAAACGCGCTTGCCATCTTGCTGGGTAAACTTCCCGGGCAAATCGATGCCATGCTTTCCGGACCGGGGCGCCTTCCGCCGCTGCCGGCTCAGGTTGCAATCGGCATTCCAGCCGAATTGCTGCGCCGGCGTCCCGACATTCGTCTGGCCGAACGTCAATTGGCTGCTCAAAGTGCCCAGATCGGCGTGGCCAAAGCAGACCTTTTCCCCAGTTTTTCGTTGTTTGGTTCTATTGGATATACAACCGCCGGCAGCACCAGCCCTCCCCAATCGCGCAATGCCGGCCTCAGCGATCTGTTTGAAGGCAAAAGCTTCGGGTATTCCATAGGGCCTTCGATTAACTGGAACCTGTTTAATTACGGGCGCATTACCAATAGCATCCGGGTGGAGGACGCGCGCTTCCAGCAACTGGCCGTGGATTATGAGAACACGGTGTTGCAGGCAGTTCAAGAAGTGGAAGATGCGATGATCGCTTATTTGCGCTCACGGGATCAGGTCGCGTTTCTGGCCGATGCGGTGGCAGCCTATAAGAGTTCGGTGGATCTGTCGACGCTACAGTACAAGGAAGGGCTAGTGGATTTTCAACGCGTGCTGGATGCCCAGCAAAACCTGGTGCAACAGCAAGACAATTTAGTGACCACCACCGGCGACGTTAGCCTGAATCTGATTTCCCTGTACAAGGCCCTGGGCGGGGGTTGGGAAATGCGGACCGGCAAGGATTTTGTGCCCGACAGGATCAAAGTGGAGATGAAAGAGCGCACCAACTGGGGTGATCTGCTGTCGCCCTCTGAGCTGGAGTTTCCTCCTTCTGAAGAAGTCGACAGTTTATTCAATCGGCCGGATTGGTAATAACGCTGAATCCGTTTGGGGATCCAGCGTTATTCGTTAGTGGTTAGTGGTTTGAAAAATAAATCAGAATATTTGAAAAACGTATAACAATTAACAAATAATTAGAAGCTGTCTCAAAAATAGTAGATCACGCTTAAGGGCAAGGCGAAAATCGATTTAAAAGTGGAGCATACACGTTAGTATTCGAGCATTTTTAATCGGGTTTTAACGCAGCCATTGAGCGTTAGATGCGTTTTTGAGATAGCTTTTCTGGAGGTGTGGTGTGTATCTGACAATAGCCATTCTGGCACTATTTGTTCTTGTTTACAGTTCGGTCGCCGGACGCATCGAGCGCTCCTGGATCAGTGGTCCGATTGTGTTTACTCTTTTCGGTCTAATCATTGGCCCCGTGGGCTTGGATCTGCTCTCGTTTAAAACAGACCGGGAAACCATCAGAACCCTGGCGGAATTGACTCTGGCGCTGGTTCTGTTCACAGATGCCGCTGGTGCAGACATCGGCGTGCTGAAAAAGGCGAAGGCATTGCCCATTCGTCTGCTACTGATCGGGCTGCCCCTGACCATATTACTCGGTTTCGGGGTGGGTGTGCTCTTAGTTGAAAAGCTTTCCCTGCTCGGAGTGGCCCTTGTTGCGACCCTGCTGGCGCCCACTGACGCCGCACTGGGCAAGGCCGTGGTCACCAATGAAGCAGTACCGGATGCGGTTCGCCAGGGATTGAATGTGGAGAGCGGCTTGAACGATGGTATCTGCGTGCCGATCCTGTTCGTATTTCTGGCCCTTGCGACGGGAAAGGCCGGCGAGGAGGGCCCCTGGAATCTGGCCATTATGCTGGTCGCCGAGGAGATTGGTATCGGTCTGGCCGTGGGTCTGGTCCTGACCACCCTGGCAGCCTTGCTGTTGAAATTTGCCAGGGGGCAAGATTGGCTCACCCACACCTGGATTCAGGTCCCGGTCGTGGCCCTGGCATTGGGCTGTTTTGCTGTGGCTCAATTCTTGGGCGGTAGCGGTTTCATCGCAGCATTCTCAGGCGGCCTTCTTTTCGGCATACTGGCAAAGCAAGCCCGGGATGAATTTCTGCGTGCTGCAGAGGGCACCGGGGACACCCTGGCGCTGATTACCTGGGTGATCTTCGGTGCGGCAGTGGTGGGTAAGGCGGTGGGTCACTTTAACTGGCTCATTTGGCTCTATTCCATTTTAAGTCTCACGCTTATCCGCATGTTGCCGGTTTTTCTGTGCCTCACTGGTATGGGGATTAGCACCGAAGGCAAGCTTTTTATGGGCTGGTTTGGTCCCCGTGGTTTGGCAAGTATTGTGTTCGCCGTCATCGTAGTGGTTGCCGGGGTCCCCAACAGCGGCGTTATCGCCGCGACGGCGGTCTGCACCATTTTACTCAGCATCGTCGCCCACGGAATATCCGCCAATCCATGGTCCAAAGGATTCGGTGAACGCTTTGCAAAGAAACAGGGTAAATATCTCGCAGGAGATGAATGAGTTGCCGCACCGCTTTCTTCGCTTTACGCATTTTTATCAAACAGGAAAGGAAAAGAAGGTAAGTTGACCACGACAAAATCCGGAAGATGATCATGTTTACCCGTTTCATGCACTATTTCTTTCAAGCCGTGTGGCGTACCAAGTCCGTTACTCTGGCCCTGGTCGCTCTGGTGGTGGCCGGCGCCGCTGCGATCACCCTGGTTGAAAAGATGCCTTTTGCAGACACGCTGTATTTTGCCTTTGTCACAGGATTGACTATCGGCTACGGTGACATTGTCCCTCAGACACCGGGCGGACGTTTAGTGGCCCTACTGATCGGATTTGCCGGTATCCTGTTTACAGGGTTGATGGTTGCCATATTAGTGTATGCAGTGCAGGAAAGTTGAAAAGAATTGCGGAAGCAAGGCTAAGAGAAACACCAGCGTGCTTCTAAAATGACAATTACAATCATAAAGTCTATTACATCGCAGTTAATCGTTATTTGAAAGGAGAATAACACAATGGCTAAAGAAAAAGTGAAGCATATGAGCAGCGTATTTGCCTCCGTATTCGCCCACGCCGGTCACATCTCAAAGGAAGACGCAAAGGAAATAAGCGGCCTTAATGATGATGAATTTGAGCAGGCATATAATAAAGCATCCAACATCGCTGAAAAGGTTATGCAGCATGAAGGCGAAAAAATGGATAAATTTCTAGAGCATATGGCAAAAGTGATTGATGAGCACATGGAGCATTTCGGCGGGAAGTTGTTTAAATAGATGCGTTGGTAAAGCTTTTGAATATCAAAAAGGTGATCGTCTCAGGCATCCAAGAAGCGATCCACCGATAACAAAATCACTGAAGGAGGATTGCAATGAAACAGTTAGCTAGATCAAGGCCCTTTCCGCTTTATCGGGCAGTGTATACGACTATCATGGTCGTTCTGGCACTTGTCGTCACACCGACTTTTGCCGTCGACAGCGATCTGGCAGAAGCTCAAGACCCGGAAGCCAAGTCGATTCTGATGAAAATGGCCGGACACCTTGCCAAAGCGCCTGCGTTCAGCGTGACACTTAGCAGCAGCTACGACGCTATCCAGGAGGACGGCCAGCGGATCGAGTTTGGCGAAAAACGCCGGATCCTGCTTCAGCGCCCCAACCGATTTCGCGTTGAAGTCGTGCGCAGCGATGGCGACCGGGCATTGCTTTTGTTCGATGGTCAGAGGCTTACGGCTTTCAAGGCGAGAGACAATGTGTTCGCCCGCACGGAGAGATCCGGCACGGCGGATGAGGCGATTGTCTACATTGTTAGGAACTTGCAGATGACCTTGCCTCTGGCACGGATGTTCCGGACCGACTTTCCTACAGCCCTGCAGAAAAAGATTGTGTCGATCCGCTATGTGGAGGAAAATTTCCTCTTCGATGTCATCACCGACTGCTTGGTGGCCCGAATGGCGGATGTCGATTTTCAGATTTGGATTGCGCAGGGCGAACAACCGCTGCCCCACAGAGTCGTTCTTACTTACAAAAATGCACCCGGGCAGCCGCAGTTCCGAGCCGAATTGACCGATTGGGACATTTCACCTAAGGTCGAAGACGACGATTTTTCTTTCAAGCCGCCTGAAGGCGCGGAGCAGATTCCGCTTCTTACCCCGGTGCGACCCAAGGGGTCGCTCCCCATACCGAAAGGAGATAAACAATGAAGCGCAAGATCCAAGTAACCGTATTCTTTGTCGCTGCGATGTTTTTGCTCATGATTTTCCTGACGGCAATTGCTGAAGCTCGTGGCGGTCGGCGTGGCGGCCGCGGCCATCGTGGTGGCATTTCACGCAGCAGCATTGCCAAAGGCGGAGGATTTTCATCCTCCGGTGCTTCAATGCGCAAGCAACCGCAGCCAGCGCAGCGAGACGGTCGGCAGAAAAGCGCCTCCCAGGGGCAGCGACAACGCCAGGCAGCCGCCGGCGATCGCCATCAGCAACGCCAGGGTAATGCAGCAGATCGGCAGGAAGACCGTCAAGAACATCGCGATCAGGCTCGAGAGGACCGGCAGGACTTCGTGGAGGATCGGCAGGAAGACCGGCAGGATTTTATCGAGGATGGACTCGATGACGACTGGGATGACCATTGGCATGACGACGACGATGTCGCCGCGGCGTTTGTCGTGGGCACCGCTGTCGGAGCTGTTGCCGGGGCTGCCGCCGCGGACTCGGAGACCACCCATGTTTCGACCGTGACGACGCTCCCCTGTACTGCGGAGGAGGTGGTCGTCGAAAACATCACCTACTATCAGTGCGAGACAACCTGGTATTACCGGGGATACCAGGGCAATAACGTGGTCTTTGTTGTTACCAACCCACCCCCGGGATATTAGTGCAGGTGGATGTGTTCTCTTGGCCCACACGCAAAAACTATCATTGGATTGTGGCACGTGAATCCTCCACTAGATAGATCCCCAGCTGCAGAAGTTGTGCGTGACCCTGGCGGTGAATGGTACCACGGTCCTGAGCCGCATCCACACAGCACCAGACGATAGGCTGGTTGGCAAATCTGCAAAGTATAAAATTATCGGATAAGGAATCTAAACGAACGAGTCTGTCGTTTTGAAGTGGTAAAAATATCATATAAATGGCTGCCGTGATCCCAAATCATATGATAGCCAGGTTTCTGCTAAATAAAGGATGGATTAACGTACGAATGATACGATTTTGGACTAATGGCATTTTAAGAAGATTACATTAAAGTACAAACAAAGCGAGCTATTATCACTCTGCTTTACGCACTGCCACAGGGGGGAAACCATTATGAGAGGTATACCTGGAATCATTTTTTTGATCATTTTTATCGCAAACCCGTTATCAGCTCAAAAACTCGAAGGAACCCTTCAGCAGATTAAGAAATCTGGCCAGATAAGAATCGGCTATCGTTTGTCTGAGCCACCCATGTCCTTTTTGGACAGTGAGGGCAACCCGACCGGTTATTCTATGGATATTTGTAAAGACATTGTAACCAAAGTTGAAAACAAGATCGGGACGAGCATAAAGATTAAATATGTTCCTGTGACAGCTGATGAGCGATTTAGGGCCCTAAATGAGAACAAAATTGACATATTGTGCGGATCAACGACTAAAACGCTTTCCCGTAGTGAACTTGTCGACTTTACGCAACTGACATTTGTTACTGGCGCTTCACTTATGACTTTAAAAGATGATAAGACTCTTGATTCTGCCGGTTTTGATGGAACAAAAATTGGAGTTGTGAAAGCCACAACAACCGCCGTTGCATTGAAAAAACTCATTCAAGATACATCAACGAATGCGGAAGTTGTCTTGTTCAATTCAGCAAAAGAAGGCATCGATGCTCTACGAAAGAGGAAAATCGATGCCTTTTCTTCAGACCAGGTCGTACTTATTGGTTTAGCTTTAAAAGAGCATGATCCGATGAATTTTGTAATTAAGTCCGATGTATTTTCCTTTGAGCCTTTTGCACTTGCCGTAAGGAGAAACGATGCAGATTTTCGTCTTGTTGCAGATCGGGTAATATCTGAACTTTACCGATCAAGAAAGATAGATGAAATTTACGACAAATGGATTGGCAAATTTACCGGGAAAAGGCTCCCCATATTCGATGCAATGGTCAAACTTAATGCAACACCAGAGTGAAAATATCATGAATACATGCATTGCCTGATCCTTGAGATATTGTTTTCATATCTCAGGTGTAAAATCGGGACATCTAAGTGACTTTCCAAGACTATATATTAGCCATGCGCAATCCACACTTTGGCTGATGTTTATAAATCGGCTATGCTTGTACAAGCTCATACACAAAAAAAAGTTGGGGTATTATTTTGATACCTGAAACTTAATGGAATTGTGGATATGTAGATGAAACCACAACCTAATTTGGTGATTGCTAATTGACTGAGGGGTAATTTTTCTTAAATTGACCGCGGAATGCAATATCAGCGACTTCATCGTGCAAACTCGTAATTAAGGCAGTGTAGCGAAAGTACAGAATTCAAATCTAACATAAAGGGTTAGACGGAAAATCAGATCTGTATTTTGACATCTGTCCTCTGACCTCTGATCACGACATCGACCAGGTCACATCGCCGCACAGATCCGGGTCGTGTGGTCTCGCGGCAAAGGCCTCAAAGGCTTGCTTTTCTTTTTCTAAACTAGTGCTATCCCCGTGACCGGGAAATACTTGAGTATCGCCGGGCAGGACAAAGATCTTTTCCTGCAAGGATTTGACTATTTGTTTAAAGTCGGTCGGAAATCCGGTTTTACCGGGTCCGCCCGGGAAGAGCGTATCACCGGAAATCAGATAGCCCTCGGTGTAAAAACAAAGGCTGCCCGGTGTGTGTCCCGGTGTGTGTAAGACAGTCAAGTCAATATTGCCGAACGTGATGGCTTGGCCATCTAACAGGTGCAAATCCGTTGCAATCGGCAGCCGGATTGCATCTGCAGCATGTGCGCCAATTGGAACCTTTAGAGCGGATTTTAATTCAGCCAGAGCACCGGTATGATCTATGTGATTGTGGGTCATCAGAATGTATTTCGGATTCGTATGCCCTAATCGATCCAATACTTTGGGTGCATCACCCGGTGCATCGATGACCACGCTGTCGTCAGTTTTTAAACAGCGCAAGAGATATGAATTGGTGCCAAAGGGACCCAATTCATAGCGTTCAATCTGGATGTCCGCTGTTTTCACTACGGTCGCCATTATATTCTCCTGTGAGCATTTATGAAATCTGACCGGTTTGGTATTCCCGGCGGGTTGAATAAAACAAAAGGGCTGACGGCTGCTGAATAGCGATGCCACCGTCGCCCTTTTTGTCGATTGTGGCCCGGATCTATTTAATTCTATGCAGGGTCGAAATCAATTGCTGCCCGTTTTCAGGAGGCTTGATCTCGCCGGCTAAAATAGTTCTCGGATTGGCGGCCGTCTTGTAATAGGCTTCGTTGAATTCTTCTTTACTGGCCAGCCCGGCGCCTTCAAGGGAGAGTCCGATAAAAGCACCTTTTGACCTGGAGTAGGAATAAATGCCGCCCTTTAGCATAATCTCGCTGGCGGCAGATGCTTGGGCACCGACCGGACCGGCGGCCACCGCGACATCCGCACCGAGCTTAATCTTGGAGCTTAAGAAGAAGTCCATGGCCTCTTGACCCATGACAACCAATATCAGATCAACCGATTGCCCGCCGAACTGGATGCCCAGGCTGCCGGCACTGATACTGATAAATGCCGAACCGCTCCATTGACCGTCCTGGTGTCTGAGAACCACACCCTTGCCATAAGAGCCGCCGATAAAGAAAGCGCCTTTCAGCATACCGGGAAAAATGGCCAAACCCGAGCACTGGCGGATGAGATCACGCGGGAGCTCTTCATCCGAATAGCGCTTTAACAGCAACTCCTCCACAACGATACGTGATTTGTCCACGATCAGATCTTAGCGCACCAGCCGTTTAATATTCGGAACTTCCAGATTCGAGGCTTCAACCTGCCAGTTGCCTTTGGTGTCCTGCCGGCCCCTGAGCAATCCTTGATGCAACCACTGCCTGACACCGTTTTCGGTGAGATACGTCATGTCTGCAAATTCAGTCACTGAAAAAGACTTTAGAATTTTTGAGGATTGCGTTGTTGTCGGTTTCTTTGGCATCGCTGCTCTTTGAGTCGCAGCTGTGGCTCTTTTTTTCGGTGTGGCTGCCTTTTTTGCCGGAGTTGCGGCTCTTTTTTTTGCCGAAGCCGCGGCCTTTTTCTTCGGTACGACTGTTTTTTTAACCGGAGACTTGGTCTTTTTCTTCGAGGCGGCTGTTTTTTTGGTCGGGGCTTTGGCTTTTTGAGGACGAG
Organism: Desulfobacterales bacterium; assembly: GCA_050122255.1. Lineage (GTDB taxonomy): Bacteria > Desulfobacterota > Desulfobacteria > Desulfobacterales > JAHEIW01 > JAHEIW01. Next base: position 1,652 of record JASFJF010000111.1, on the reverse strand, counting down.
CTGTTGCTTTTTTCGCCTTGGCAGCCCCTTTTGTCTTTGGTTTTTTGGATGGTTTTTTTTGCTCTTTTTTTGCCATCGTAGATTGATCCTCCTGCCTAAGATTAAGTTTAGCGGGCTTTTTCAATTTGTCATCAGAAACAGACCGGCATCAGAAATATTAGTCACATTCTATTTTTTATATGTCAAGGAGAAAATAATAACCTCTTATTACTAATTATTTTAAGCACTTATCAATCGAGCGCAATATATCTAATGCCAATTTTAAACGGTCGACACCACATTAAGAGGTGGTTGCCCTCCAGAAGATCGCCCGGTTCAAGCTGGACCTCATGGGCCTTAAATGCGATGTCCGGCATTAAGCCCACCGCCGGTCCGGTGGGTTTTAAGCGACATTTAATATGGCCCTTGTTGATGACGAAAAGCGGTTCATGTCCGCCATTAATATAACAGAGAATGCCGGTAGAAGGATTCAACACACCAAAAAACAGAGTGGCGAACATGCATTCCCGCCCGTGGATATGCGCAATGTAATTGTTGGCCGCTGAAACGGCCTCGAGGTGTGCCATGGGGTCATTTGTCGCTGGCCAAGCCTTATCGCTGCTGCTGGGGGGTGATTGGATGTGCACCAGTTCCGGCCCGCCGCAATGGATGGACTGTTCCGCAAAGACCCTTATGAGACTGCGGAACAGCGCCATATATAAAGCTGAACCCACACCCTTGTCACAGACATCGGCAAGCACCAATCCCACATTGCCATCCGGCAGCATGAATACATCATAAAAATCGCCGCTCACTTGGCCGGCCGGATAAAAACAGGTGGCGATTTCCCAGTTGGGCAATTCTGGAATTTGACTGGGTAAAAATTCACGCTGGATTTCACGGCCTTTTTCCAGTTCAAACTCGATTTTTTTGACGCTCTCCCATTCCCGCAGTCCTGCAACCATCTTATTAAAGTTGGTCGATAATTCGCCGATTTCGTCCTCAGACTTGACCGGCGCCAGCTGGGTCAAATCCCCTTTGGCAACATGGGTGGATATCTCTGACCGGTATTTGCGCCGATTCCATCAAAGAAAATTGATGGTTGATCAGTTGGCTGGTTGAACGAATAAAATGCTTGCGGGTACCACCCATGTAAAGCGTGGTAGTGATAAAGAAGATAACCAGGCCAAAAATAAAAAAATATAAGGTAATTCGCCTGGCCATCGAAGGCTTCCAGAAACGACAGTACGATTTAAAATGCTCTGCGGGTTTCATCGAGATGGTCCTTGTTCAGGATTGAAATGATTCTAATTGATATGATGGCTATAGCACACCCCGCATTTTCAGGTAAATGAGTTTGCATGAAAAAGATATGAAAAAATTGTACCGAATTGTATCAGAAATTAAAAAGAATCAGGTATTGGGAAGATTGGTAGAACGCGTGTAGCGGGCTGGTATAAACGGCCTCTGCTGTGGTCCCTTTGCCCTGATTATGGATGATGCCGCGATACATCGCCATCGCCATCGTCACTCTGTTGGTGCGAACAGGGTATAGGGTACCAACAGGGTTTAAGCTTTTAATGGCAGTATTACACCTGATAGCTGTGGTCCCGCAGGGTCCTACAGAGATAAGTATTATCTTCTGCGACCCAACAAGCTACCCAGCAAACCGC
>JASFJF010000110.1:0-10229 GCA_050122255.1 Desulfobacterales bacterium | reverse complement strand
CAATGCCCTCAAGGACCCCAAAAAACTGCCGCTTCTGCTGGCCATCCCGGCGGTTCTTTTTCTGGTTCTGGGCACGATCACCGGTCTGCTCGATTTTACGCCCGATCTCAGCCAGGGAATCGCACACTATAAATTTTTCTCCACCTGGCTGGTGGACATGACGATGCTCCCGGCCGCCATTTTTGCGGTTGCGGTTTTTGCCTTAGGTCTCAAACGCTTTTTAGGCGATATTCATCAAAACGCCCTGGCCGAGGGCAAGACCACCCAGGATAAAATTGAACCGGTCGGCTTTATCAAGGCCCTGGTAAACGTTATTCCGACTATCGTGACGCACAACAAGTTTTCACAATGCACCGAGAACAAAGACCGCCAGATTGCGCATCTGTTAACCCTCTTTTCGTTTATCGGGCTGTTTATCGTCACCTCGGTTGTGTTCCTTTTGATTTATGGATCCTATTTGCTGCCCGAAGGCCCGATTCAAGGCCCCTGGTCGCAGCTCAATCCGATTAAATGGCTGGCCAATATCAGCGGAATCGCGCTGATTGTCGGCACGATCCTTTTGATCAAGAGCCGTGCTGCCAAAAAAGATCAAAAATCAGACTATTGGGACTGGTACCTGATATATCTGGCCTTCGGGCTGGGTGTGACCGGTATGGGGACCGAATTGGCCCGGTTGGCGGGTTGGGCCTTTATCAGTTTTACGATATACTACGTGCATCTGATAATGGTTTTTTGTCTGATTGCCTATCTGCCGTTTTCAAAAATGGCCCATTTTGTCTACCGTACGGTGGCGATGGCATATAATGAGTACGCAGGACGTAACTTTTAAATAACCTTACGACGAGTCAAAAAGGGGAGCGCATCATTGGTATGCCTCCCCTTTTTCATTTTTACCTATTGGATATAATAAACCTAAATTAGCATCCAAAAATTCGAAATCCGAATATCGAATCTCGAAACAAATCCTAATATCAAATGACAGAAATTCAAAAAGTTTTGAACATTTGAATTTATGATTTTGGAAATTGTTTCGAATTTCGTGTTTCGGATTTGATACTTTATTTGATTTGTATTTGCTCGATAATCCTAGATTTTCTCTTATAACATTATTTGATTTGACCGATAAAAAAGGGAGCACGCCTTGCGGCGGCTCCCTTTTGATTTCTGCGCTTTTCAGATGATCAAATCAATCTCCGGTAGCGGCTCCGTGCAGCTTGATCTCAACTTTGTCGGTCAGGCCTTCGTAGTATCCGCGCAGAATCTCAATGACTTCGTCGCGCCCAAAATGATCGGGCAACGCCTCGCCTTCTGAGAGCATTTTGCGCAGCATGGTACCGCTGAGCAAAACGCGGTCTTGTTTTTCATGCGGGCAGGTTCTCAATGAAGCCATACCATCGCATTTGTAGCAGTAAAAGGTCCAGTCGATTTTCAAAGGTGCGCAAAGCAATGCCTTGCCTTCTTCTTCCGGAGTCGGGATTTTATTAAAAATGGTCTGGGCCTCGAACATGCCATAAAAATCACCCACACCGGCGTGATCGCGGCCGATGATCATGCGGGAGCATCCATAGTTTTGTCGGAAGGTGGCGTGCAGCAGGCCTTCTCGGGGGCCGGCGTAGCGCATGTCCAGCGGATAACCGCCCTGGACGACCTTATCTTCGACAAAATAGTTTTTTACCAGGGCATCAATGCATTTAACACGGACTTCAGCCGGTATGTCACCCGGTTTCAGATTTCCGACCAAAGAGTGGATATAAACACCATCGCAAACTTCAACGGCAATCTTGCACAAATATTCGTGGGAACGATGCATCGGGTTTCGCAGCTGCAGTGCGGCCACTTCGCTCCAGCCGCGTTCTTCAAACATTTTACGGGATTCTTCCGGACGCATATAGACGCCGGCATACTTGGTGGGATATTCGGCTTCACTGAGCACCTTGACCGGTCCGGCCAGATTGAAATCTTTTTGCTCCATTACCATCTGAACCCCCGGATGATCGTCTTTGGCAATCTTCCAGAACTCTTCAGCAGTAGCAGTGCCCTCGCCCATGTATACTTTCTCGCATTCGTATCTTTTATCGGCTTCGGTCATTTCGAATTTTTCGGTGATCTTCATGGTGGCCATGATTTCATCGCCTTCGGGGTCATAGAGGGCAATCTCTTCACCATCGGCAATGCCATCAGCATCTTCTTTTGAAGCTGATAAGGTCACCGGAATGGGCCAGAACGTCCCATCGGCCATCAAAAAATTATCGCAGACCCCTTTCCAATCCGCCTTGGTCATAAAGCCGGTCAACGGGCTGAAGCCACCGATACCCATCATGATCAAGTCGCCTTTTTCACGTGGTGAAATCGAAATCTTTTTAAGGCCTTCTGCCTTTTTCTTCTCAGCTTCCAGCTCTGCGCCTTCGAGCAGGCAGCAGGTTAGTCCTTTTCCGCCATGAGGTGGAATTAATTTAGCCATTTGTTTTCATCTCCTTTCAATCTGGTTTTCTCGATTTGGATCGCAGGTCTCGACGAACGATCATTAATTTTTTTGTGTAAAATGATATTGATTAATAGGGATGGCCGCTTTTGTCAAGCGATATTCCGCGCTTAACGTAAAGAATTTACGATAAATTGGACCGCTTCAGTCAATACCATACCGACGGTGAAACCTAAAAAAAACCGGCGGCTTAGGCTGGTTTTTTAAAAGGTAAACAAACCCCCCAGGATTAAAATTACCAAAGCCAGTATAATCAAAACAGCCATAATGACTTTTTGATGCTTTTTAGCGGCCGTTTTTTGGGGGCTTTTGGGTGGCGGCGCCTGCATCTTGTCAGTCTGCCGTTTTTTGGCTAGGGCAGGCGGCGGATCTGGCGCTGAAGGCGGTGTTCGGAAGAAAGTGGGTGGTGGCGGTTCAGTCGGCGGTATGATTTGCGGCCGTTTTTGCGGGGCTTTGGGCTGCGGAGCGAGGGTTTGATCCTCAAACTGATCGGCCACCAAAGATGTTTTTTCAGGGACGGGGTCGGCATCAAGTGGTTCAGCGTCGACCGGTGGTGGCGGTGACTGCGGTGGGATCGTTAAAAAGGCCTCGTCGAGTGGCCGGGGCTCGGCGACGATTGCAGCCCCGCAATGGGGGCAAAAACGATATCGCAGCTCTTCGACATCCGGCAACTGCTGGTTGCATTGGGGGCAGGTCAGGTTCATTTTTTTTGTCGCTAGTAGTCTTTTAATGGCAACTCGATTATATTTATAAATTTTTCCTATCAATCATCTGATTCAAAGGTTGAAAACAGAAGACAGAGGTCAGAGGACAGAAACCTTGAACCTCTGAACCCAGAACCATTCTATGGTCTCGTTGAATTGAGCCCCACAAAAGTGCCGCCGTTTTTGTGGCACAAAATGCGCATCAGCGTCGCAAAGCGTTCCCCCGTATTGCCTTGCATCTGCGTCTTCGACATGACCACCGGAAAACCGACGGCATGTATCCGAACGCGCCGGGAGCCATCCTTTGTGCGTTTGTTGATACGATCCACAGCATCGACAACCGGTTGAATCCGCGGGCCGCTAAATTCATCCCCAAAAACATACAGGCTGATTTTTTTATCGGTCGCATAAAAGGTTCGGATGGCGGCCGTGATGCCTTCAACGGGGCTTGAATTGCTGAAGGCCTGCCATGAGCTGAGCCGTGAAATGATGGCCCGCCGCCGGGCCGGCGTGTCAGGAATCCACTTGCCCCGGTATTGCGAAAACATGTATTCGCCCATATCATTCATGATCTGAATACCTTTAACTTTCGGGTATACGTTCAGGGTTTCTCTAAGTTTTCGTTGCACCAGGGACCAAGCGTTACGTTGCATACTGCCTGATGTGTCGATGATAAATATAATATACTCACTGTCCACCGGTATGCCACCGATGGCACTCTCGATTTTGCGGGGCTGTTGCTTGAGAAGGCGCCGCATCTCTTCGGATAATTCCTGCATAGCGCGCGCCAGTTGGCCCTCTATGATATTTTGAACCTGGGCGGTATCTTTTGATGCCGCAAACTGGCCTTTGATTTTAGAAAGATCACCCTGAAGACGTGCGAGCCGGATTTTTTCTTTTGACAGTTGCTCCTTTTTGGCTGTCAAATTGCGGTTCAGAATGGCCGTTTCGCCCCGGATTTGCACCAATTCCTCTTCCAGCAGCACGATTTTGGCCTCCAGATCTTCTTTTACCTCTTCAATGATCAGCGGCTCGGCAAATTTGGATAGCACAAACAGCAGAATGACCGCTCCGAATCCGCAGCAAATGCAATCCAGAAACGACAGGCTAAAAATCTGAATATCTCGACGTTGTTTTTTCATAATTTTGGTATTGCCCGCTGGTTTAAGCCATGCGGTATCGGCGAACGGCATACGACTCACGGCAAACGGTCAATGCCAGCCTTTTTGTTCGTCCCTGTGCCTTGAGTCTTGCACCCTGTGCCGTAATTATGGCCAGTCCTTTGATGGCGAGAAAAAGGAACCGCGTGTGCGTTTTGCCAGTCGCCAATACGCATCGGCCGCCAGGGGGTCGCCTTCCATCGGGAATAAAATAATGTTTACCGGCGCTTTTGGAAATTCCTTGATTGCGGCTTTAAACAGACTCAAGCGTTTATCACCGGACACCCGTTTGCGCCACGGCTTGCTCGATCCCATTGTCGGCAGGCCGTCGGTCAGCAAAAAAATGTTATCCGGGCCGGGTTTCATTTGACGCAGGGCCGTGATGGCGTTCAAAAGACTCGTGCCTTTTTCCGGTACAACGGCGCGGATACCTTCGGCGGCCCGGTTGAGCTGGTCCACATTACCCGCGTCCAGCCAGGTTTCCGCCGTGCCTTCGAGCAACGGACGGGCATTTTCGTTAAATGCGTAAATCTGAAACTGGCTGGTTGGCGGTAGCTGCGTGGTCAGCCAGTTGACCGTTGCGACCGCCCGGCGCCATTTGGCGGATTTCAGTTTTTCCTTATGGCTCAGGTTGCGTCTGCGGATAATGCCGACAACCGTTTCATCCAGCATGCTGGCTGAAGCATCCACCAGGATAAAAATTCGGCGTCCGCCCATCTTCAGATCCGTTAAATATTGACGATCGCCCTGACCCGGGAATTTTCGCAAGCGGGTGCCCCGGTCATCCTGGGTTTTGGCTCCGGCGCGCAGGCGCTTGAGCTCTTCTTCAATGGATTTTAGGTCCGCTTTTAATTTGTTGACATGCGCTGTAGTTGCCAGGGTATCATCCTGTCGATCGGACAGCTCGATTTTTTTCTGCTCCAGTATTTCAATGATCTGGCGGGACATGCCTTCGGTGCGCACCAGTTTTGCTTGCGTCTGCTCCAGGGAATTACGGGCCAGAACCAGATCTTTTTTGGCTGCGAGAACCGCCTGCTCAACGCGCTCAGCTTCGGCACGAAAATCCGTGGTGATCGAATCCCGTTGGGCAGCGCTTTTGGCGTTGACCAGCACAAACAAGAGAATGACCGCCCCCAGTCCGCAGGTAATGATATCCAGAAACGATAAACTAAAAATGTTGACGGCTCTACGTTTCATGGTTGACTGTATCCAGACAGGCGATGAGTTTCAATTTTTCACCCGGTGTGCCGACCCGGATGACCTGGCCCAGTTTCAGAACCGTTCTCCCGGTTACCGGTTCTTCGTCCACATATGTACCGTAAGTGCTGTGATCATCTAAAACAATCTTATTGTCGTGCAATTGCACCGTGCAGTGTTTGCGGGAAACACCGGCAACTTGACCCCTGACTTGAATGCCGGATGCATCCTTGGCGCTTATAAGGCCAATTATTAAGGGGGTTTCCCCAATCGGGTATGCCAGATCCCGGTACAAAATATGGGTCGCCGCTCGTTGTTGGGCAGCTGGCGTTTGACGTATCGATTCGGCTGCAGGGGTCTGTTGAACCGGCAACGGCCGGGTGGTCAGAAACGGAGCACTGCCATCGTCTTTTTGACGGTCCAGCGTGTTGTAAAACCGTAATGCGCCCAGGGCACCGGATCCGGCTGTCAGATCAATCATTTTGCAATTTTCGATTCCACCCAGCATATTTTGGACGCCCGGCAGGCGGGCAAAACGATCTGTGAGCAGCAGCACCCGTCCGGATGCCCCCGGGTCATAGCGATCGCAAAAACCTGCAACCAGACGACGAATTTCTCGGGTGACGGGCCCGGCCGTGTCGCCAAAAAGGTCCCTTGTCAGCATAACGCGATAGACTTTGGAGCCACCGGTCATTTCAAAAGGGACACTTGGATTTTGATTGAGCTGTGCCAGAACGCCCGGCAAGCGATCATACAACTCCTGTTCGGTGGCGGCCCGGTGCAATGGATCAAACCGGGTGTGGCGCACAAATTCTTCAGCGATGGCGTCTACCCATTTACGGTATAAGGTGCTCAAACCACTTCCCTGGGCAGAAATGGATTCTTCACGGCTTAGCTGGTTTGCCCGCTGCAGATGGGTGACTTCAAAACGATGCAAATGCAAATCCAGATGCAGCCATAACCCCTGTGGCAACTGATCTGGCGTCGCTGCAATGGCTATGGGGGTAAACCCTTTTACTCGGATGCCCAATTCATTCGTGATGCCCAGAATCAACCCTAAATGCGCGCGCGTATAAAAACCCGGTACGGCGATAATCATTTCGGTTTCGTGCTGCTGGATACCCTGCCAAATACTGGCAAAGTGCTCATAGGCGATTTCGGCATGATTATGCGCAAACGGGTGGGGCTGATCCAGTGGCTCGGTGTTTAACTGATCCCAGAATTGATTGAGGATCTGCCGGGGATAAAGATGTGCTTTTCTCCGAGCGGCAGCGCCAATCGTCAACCCTTTTTTTTCGGGTAGTGCGAATCCAGGGCTCTCCAAACTGTCGCCATCGACCTTTAACAGCCCGGGCGGATCACCACCGGCAACAGAAATACCGGCATCGCTCAACTCCACTCCTAATATTCTCATGTTCATGCATTCGTCTCTTTAAATTATCGTTAGATGCTTGAGGCTCTGATCTTAACATTCACGATTTATCTTTTAGGTGTCAAGTGTCGGGTTTCGGGTGTCAGGTTTGATCAAGTTGAAATATCGATATTTCTGATGCTGGCATCTGAAACCAAGCGGACTCTTTTGCCAAATGCTGACGCCTGAATACTGACGCCTGAAACCTCATTTGACGTACAGATGGCTGATGAGGTTTTGATCACAGTAGGTTTCCGCATCCAGAACATAGCGCTCCTGCATTTGTTGTAATTGATGCAGCAGGAACATCAGGCCGATGCTGATGAGCAGCGCAATCAGAGTTGAATTAAAGGCCACGCCCAGGCTGCGCGTCACATCAAAAATATCACCTTCGATGGCCTTGTGCGCCTGGCCCAGCGCGTCGCCAATACCCCGCACAGTGCCAATAAACCCGACCGACGGAATGGCCCAGGCGATATAGCGAATCATGGACAATTCGGATTCAAGGCGTTCGGCTTCCGAATCGCAATAGGCACGGGTGGCGCTGGCAACATCCTGGATATTGCGGGTGGTGCTGAATCGCTGCAGCCCGGCCAGCAATGCCCTGGGCACCAGAGCATCGCGCTGCTGGGCTGGCAGCGCCTGAATCTGCCGGGATACATCACGGGTGTCCTCCGGCAAAATGCGCACCCCTTCAGCCACCGGAATCAGGTCCATTTGCAGCAACGCCCGTTGGCGGGACGTTCTAAACGCCTTGTATCCCATAATGGCCATCGCCCAGAACATCAGAATAAAACAGGCTTCTTGCTCATAATCTCGGATCAGTACAAACACCGAGCGTTCCATGACCTGTGATTTGTCTTCGGCCATCGCGATGGCCTGTTTGGCCAAAATGGCGTCGGCTTTGGGTCGTATTATAGCCACATAGACGGCATGCACAATGATAACGATGACAATCAAAGAAAACACCTGGTAAATGAATTCAAACGAAAACGGAAATGTTTTTTTCATACGGACCTCATATTTTCGGCTTCTTTATACCGATATGGACTGTGGTGCCTGTAGGTACAAGTGCCTAAAATGCCTAAATGATCTAAGCTGACTAAAGTTAAGGATATCGTCTATCACTGTTTGAAAACTATATGTCGTAAGGAAAATCCACTGCTTGTTCCGCTTCGATTTGTTCTGACGGGCGAAAATCTTTTAGCGACCTTTCTTTGACGCCGGATGATGTTTGGTTCTCATCGGTTTTCGATTTAGATTCAGTGTCTTCGGGCGGCGACGCTTTTTCATCGTTATTTTTTGTCTGTGTATCGGCCTGTGCAAGAGATAGCGTATCGAGACGGGATGTCATCGACCAGGCGGCGCTTATTGCAACAACTATAAAAGCCGCTGTAGCAACGGCGACGAACGTCTGCTTTTTGAAACCTGCCAATGCTTTCACGAGCACTATCCTGTTTTTATTGGGTGTACCGAGCAATCCGAAAACCAAGATCCGGGCGTTTGCTGCTGCTGTAATCACGGAAAGCCAGCCTCAATTTGCTCATACTGGCGTGTTTCCAGCTTGCGCCCCTGACCGTACGATGATTGCCCTGCGAGGGGCCGGTCGGGTCGACATCGATCTTACTGCTACTATAGGTATAAATCGTATAAAAGTCATGACACCATTCGGAAACATTACCGCCCAGATCAAACAATCCTAGACCGTTGGCCTTAAACTTTGCAGGTGGTGCCGTACCGGCAAAGCCGTCATTGTAATTTTCGATAACGGCCGGTAACAGCTTTTTGGCGGACCGGTCACCCCAATTGCCCGAAGGTGTCGTCGGTGGAAACTGATTTCCCCATGGGTATTTAAGGCCGGAGGGTTTGCCGGTAAAACGGGCACAATATTCCCATTCCGCTTCGGTGGGCAAGCGGTAACCCGTGCCAATAGGGTCGGCCGCAACAAGGCGCCCCCCCTTTTTTATGTAAGCCGGCGGCAGGGATTCTTGAGCGCTCAACCAATTGCAGAATGCGGCCGCCTGTTGCCATGTTATCTGAACAACCGGATGATCTTTCTGAGACAGGGGTTGTCCGTTGTAGGCCCCTGAATTGTGGCCGGCTAAAAATTGTTTAAACTCTTCATTGGTCACCTCTTTCAGGCCCATATAAAACGATCTTTGCAGGTTCACTTTCCGAAGGGTTTCATTGGTGCGTCGACCCTGTTCGCGGCGCGATGAGCCCATGGTGAATGGCTGCGGGCGGATGAGCTTCAGCTTGTATCCGTTTTTGGCTGTGATAACACCGGCCGGTTCGCCAGGCGCAGATTGACGTCGCTTCAGGGAGATCTTAATGATTTGCGGGTATCCGGGCCGCGGGGTGATGCGGGTTCGATACGGCTCGTATCCCGGTTTTTGGACTTCCAGCTGGTGAGCGACCGCCAGCAAATCTAACTTTGGCGGAACGGGTCCGCGGTTTTTACCGTCTACAATCAGGAGGGCATCGGCTGGCTCAACCTCAAACTGAATAACGCCCATGACCGGTTTCATCTTGACAGTTACGGTTTTCAATTTGCCGGTTGCTACCTGAACCGTTTGCGCCGCGTTTTTATAGCCGGCTTTGGAGATTAGAATCTCATGCCGGATGTCTGCCTGCAGGGGGATCTTAAGCGGCGTTTTACCGATAAATTTCCGGTTGATGGTTACACTGGCACCTGATGGGGAAGTTTTTAAGGCCAATGTCCCATCGGCCGGTTGCAGCCGGACGTCTTTTAGGGATTGCGGTTGATTCGGCTCGACAGTGAGCCGGGTCTGCCAGGGTTTAAAACCGTCGGCGCTCATTTGCAGCGTGTATTGGCCTTCGGGCAACTCAATTGTCACGGGCGTTTTGCCGGCCGCTTTGCCGTCTACAGACACAATGGCGCCTTCCGGAACCGAGCTGATGAATACATCCGACCAGCCGGGGATCAGGGCAAACTCAAATGATTGTGCTTGCGGGCAGCCGATAACTTGCGCCTCGGTTTTGATATCCTGATAATTTTCGGCTTGTATTTCGAAAACCCTTGAGCCCGCTTTGACTTCCAGGTTTGAAATCGGTGTGACACCGACCTCTTGACCGTCGATCACCAGGCGGGCACCGGTCAGCGGCACGCCCGGCTGGCCGTCTGCATTGGTCTGCACGGATATTCGACCGGGAAGCCTTTCCATCTTAAACCGCAGCGTCTGGTTTTTTTCTGTCCCCACCTCAAAGGGTTGGTCAAGCGCAACATAGCATTCTTTGTTTGCGCGCAGGGTATA
>JASFJF010000109.1:0-10242 GCA_050122255.1 Desulfobacterales bacterium | reverse complement strand
AGATAAAAAGAGCAGAAGAACGAGGTACCCACCGAATATGGCCAAGATGACCCGTGCCAAAGGTGAGTCCATATAGGAGGTTTTCCTCAATCAAACGAGGTGTATATTTCAATGGCACACAAAAAAAACCATAGCCATAATACCATTAGCTCCAGTATTTAGCTTTTTACTTTGATTTCTATGCTCACTACTGGAATTGGGCAATTAGCACCTCGGTAAAATCCTCGATAGATTTTCTCTTAATTAGTTGAGATGAACCACAACATATGCGGTTCATTTTTTATTTGAGCTTTTAAGGTATATTGAGAAACTACCAAATATCACGATAAATGAAATTATTGCAGATACATAATGGATATCATAATGTTTACCTCATCCGTACCATAACTGTCAAACTTTTACCGAAAGGAGGTAGACCATGAAAGTATCCAAAGCTGCCAAAATCTGGCTCGATTATCACCGGACCCATTCCAAAAAAAAACACCGTCAGAGCCTATGAATCGCTTATATCAAAATTTTGTGAAGAATTGGGCGATTATGAAATAGGCTATTTGAGCGTAGATGACGTCCTCACCTTTTTAGACAAACTTACCGATGGGTGCAAACCGCAAACAAAGCGCGTTTATTTTGCACGCCTTTGCGCCTTTTTCAACTTTATCAAAATCAACATCAGCAACAATTTTACAAATCCCTGCGGTTCACCAATGCTAAGAAAGCTGTTTCGACCAACAGTAACGGTTCACTGGGATATTGTTGAAAAAGAAACCGTGGATGAAATTTGGCAATTTGAGTATACGCTTCTGCCAGGCTCGGTTGAGCCTCAGATTCAACAACCAATGCGGTTTTGATCGCCTTGGAGTCTTTGGGGTGGATTTCTTTAATGATATCTCTTAGCTTATACAAATCATCAGGGGATAACTTTTCTAATCCTTCACTGAATATCCAGATGTCATTTTTATCACGGATCTCTGGTACATAAATTAACCTTGCAATACCTCGCTTTATTTCTCGAAAATTTGCCCCTCCCTCGGGCTCAACTAAAATATAGTCTTCATTTACGGTTATTTTGGGTCCCATTGTGCGGCTCCATGCAAATAAAAACCCCATCTCTAAATATTAGAAATGAGGCCTGGTAAAACATAAGTCCTCCCGTTGTGTTATTTTGGAGATTTTTTCTCAGCCTCTTTGCGCCAGTCGATTCCATGTTCAAGAAGATACTTTTCGGCTGCCTTTTTTAGTATTCCGGAAACACTTGAAAAATCTTTTTGTGCAAGCTTTTCGAGAGCCTTCTTCATATTTGGCGGCATTTTTACAGTAACATTCACAAGCATAACCTCCCTTAGCTATTTTTGTATTGTTAGTCAATATTAAGTGTTGACATAGACTATTAAGTAGTCTAAAGTAGTCTTATAGATTATCAATATCAACCCCCAAACCGTAGGTCAATGAAAAACTCACTTTTAAACGATCGCGCTCAGGGGTTTTGCAATGGAAACGTTGCAGGCGATCCTAAGTTCGTCGGGGGCCTCTGGGCGCGTTTTGTTTTTTGGGAGGGCAATATGGAACAAAACAAATTTGCTCTTAAAATCATTTATGATGCGGTTGAGCTCGCTCGATAGCCACGTAACTCCTATGACCACGTGGCCGAAAAATAAAAAGGCAACGCCTTCATAGGCGCTGACTGTGCTCAGTGACAATTAAAGTGGAGATGAAAGGATTTGAACCTTTGACCTCGTCACCGCAGGCGACGCGCTCTCCCCCTGAGCTACATCCCCATATTGATGATACAAAATGCTAATTATTCAATCTGTATTTTCTATCGGCATCTAAAATAAGGGCATAAATATTAATAATGCTTTTTGGCTTTCAAGAAAATAATTAAGCAAAGCAATGATAATGACTTCGTTGCAAGAAAAAATGCAGGAGGTGACATCATGGGAGTTAAAGTCAGAGAAAAACCACCGGGATCAGGGATATTTTGGGTTTTTATCAACCACAACAGCCGGCGCAAATCCAAAAAGATCGGCATGGATGAAGACCTGGCCAACGAGGTGGCTGAAAAAATCAGAGCTAGGTTAGTTTTAGGTGAACTGAACATCGAGAAAATAGAAGAGCCCTGCCCTTTTTTCAAAGACTATTGCGAGCTGTGGCTCGAAGGATACATCAAACCAACCAAAAGGAGGACGACCTATCAGCGGTATTCCTCTTTGCTCAAAAAATACATCGGTCCCAAGATCGGTAAAATGCCGCTCGATAAAATAACCCGGGGGCATATTCGAGATGCATTGCTCGATATCCACAAAAGGGGCCTGTCTAAAAGCACCGTATCGACAGCCCGCAATGTGATCAGCGGTACATTCGAACACGCCATCGATGAGGAATTGGTCAAAAAAAATCCATCAAGGGGGATATTGGGGAAACTGGGGCTCAATGAAAGAAAGGACAGGGAGCCGGTTCAGCCAATGAAAGCTGATGAGGTATCGGTGTTTTTAGACATATGCAAAAAATACCGTAAAGAATGGTACCCCTTTTTCCTGTGTGCCTTCCGGACCGGCATGCGGCTGGGCGAGCTACTTGCTCTGCACTGGGGTGATATTGATTGGAAGAGCAAATACATCCAGGTTCAGCGTGCTTTCCGTAGCGGCAGGACCACCAAGACCAAGACCAACAAATCGCGGCGGGTTGGTATGTCTGATCAGCTTTTTGATGAATTGAGGGCGCTGTACAAGAGGCGAAAAGAGGAAGGCTTAGCAGCCGGCAAGGGAGCACCCGAGGAAATCGTATTTCATACCAATGGGGGCTATACGTCTCAAAATACAATCCGCAATATCTGGAAAAGAATGCTCGACAAACCCAAATCAAGGGATATGCGCTTTCATGATTTTCGCCATAGCTTTGCAAGCCTCCTATTGTCCAATGGTGAAAGCCCGGTCTATGTCAAGGAACAGCTGGGTCATTTAAGCATCCAAATGACCGTTGACATATATGGACACCTCATTCCAAGTAGTAATCGGCGGGCCGTAAATGCGCTTGATGAAAACACACCCAAATGCACCCCATCCGCACCCGCCCAAAATGAAAAAGCTGCAACCCTTTAGGATTACAGCGGTTTTCAATCTGTGGTGGCGATGCAGGGACTTGAACCCCGGACACTGCGGATATGAGCCGCATGCTCTGACCACCTGAGCTACATCGCCACATAAAACCCGCCTGCGACGACCTTCACCGCAATTTCGGCGAACTCTTCTCTTAACAACTCAATGGTGGCAAGTCAAGCCAAAAGGTGCTCAGGATGATGACCCGGCTACCTCCACTGTATATTCATCCAGGTTGGCCGGCAGTTGATTGAACACAATGATGAATGGAATCGTTTTGTCGGTCTTAACTTTGATATTGGAGCGGTTGTCGCCGAATCGATTCTGTAGTCGCCTGTTAATAGCCGACATGTCCATCCGTTGCAAATCGGCGTCACTCAGCATATTGCCTGCATAGACAGTGGCCGTGTTGGCCAGGTTTTTCCCTTTTTGATAAATCTTTGCGGTTACCTTAATATTGCTACGGGGATGATCATATTCGTTGCGGACCTGTCCGCTGATCACCAGAATCTTTCCCGCGCTGTTATTATCGACAAACTTATATGAGATCGTCCGGCTCATGGGCGTAAGTTTAAGATTGCCGGCTTTATCCTCAACTTTAGGACCCATTAGACCGCTCAGAAAAGGAATTTTAACATCACTGATATATGGAATGTGAAGGTCACTGACAAAAGGGATCTTAATACCCAGGTTATTGGTCACGATGATCCCGATCAAGCTCAGAAGCAAGACCAATACGACGGCCACTAACGGCTTTCGAGCACTGCGCTTTTTAACCGGCATGCCGATATCAGCGTCTATATCATCCATTGCATCCGTTTGTTCATAAATATCTCGCGTTTCGGAAAAGTCATCGGTGGTAAAGTCGTCACTGGTGGCACCCGTCTCGGCACCGACCGGAAGATCCTCCTCTACCTGGGTAGCAGCTGCCTGGGTTGCCCCGAATTGCCGCGTTTCCTCGTCGGAATCCAGTAACTCGAAGTCCAGATCTTCTTCGCCGGGCGACGCGCCTTCCATGGTCGTTTCGGCCTCCTGCAGATCAGTGTCCATATCCAGATTCAACTCGAGTTCCGAGTCAGCGGGCTGGGAGGCCTCATCCATCACGGCTTCTAAATCGAGCTCGACAACCTCTTCAGATGCCGGGGAAGCAGGTGGCGTATCTTCATCGCCCTCAAGCATTTGTTCGATATCTAAAAATTCGGCATCATCTGAGCCTGCCGCTTCGGCTGCGTCAGCTGTCTCGGGTTCCAGTTCCAAATCCAATTCCAACTCGTCGGCGGCTTCAGCTTCCGCTTTCTCTTCGGATCCCAGCATCTGATCAAGATCGTCCATATCAAGTTCTTCTGAAACAGCTGCAGTTTCAGCCGGTTTTGCTTCGCCCTCAGCTTCATCGACTTCAAACTCAAGTTCCAGATCATCTGCGGCTTCAGCCGGTTCGTCCGTGTCTATGAGCCCTTCTAAATCCGAAAAATCTAGCTCGTCAGCGGCATCATTATTTTCCTCAGCGGCTGCCAGCGGTGCCTCCTCGGTCGGCTCCGCATCTAAATCAAGGTCCAGGTCTAAACCATCTAATGCCTCAGCATCCTGACTTTCCTCTTCAGGCTGCTCTTCGGGTTCGATGATACCTTCTAAATCCGAAAGATCCAGTTCGTCACTTTCTTCAGCGCTCGCATCCGGATCGGGAGCCATCGATGCCATTTCAGGTTCAGTTTCCAGTTCCGGCTCCGGCTCTAAATCCAGGTCCAGGTCAAGATCATCTGCGGTTTCAGAGGCAACCTCTTCTACCGGTGTATCTGTATCGGCACTGATCAGATCTTCAAAATCCTCCATACCAAGCTGTTCACCGGCATCTTCTGCTGCATCGGTCTCAGTTGCGGCCGGTTCGAGCTCATCCGGTTCAATGTCCAGATCCATTTCCAGGTCGCCATCCGGCGCTTCTTCGGTCAGCATCCCTTCCAATTCCAAGTCGTCACCCAAAGCTTCGTCGGACACCAGCCCTTCTAATTCCAGATCATCATCGGCTCCGACCAGATCTTCAAGATCCGACAGATCGAGTTCATCGTCGCCGTCATCTGCTGCCGCCGCCAGGTCATCGTCAGCTGGTTCCGCTTCAGGCGAATCCGCTTCCACGGCTTCACTTAAATCATCCAGATCCATATCCAGATCCGGCAGATCCGTTTCATCGGCGTCAAGTTCGCCCGGTTCAGATTCTACTATCTCTAAAATGTTTTCTTCATCCGATTCCAGGCCCAGAAGATCAGAATCTTCGTCTTCAGATGATTCCGGTGTCAGGTCTTCATCGTCAAAATCCATCATATCATCAAGATCGGGCAATTCGTCATCCATTTCAAGGGCCAGATCCTCAGTCCCTTGATCCAGTTCGGGTGTGGCAGTTTCTGGATAAACGACAAAAACACTGCTGCATTTCGAGCACCGCACCTTTGAGCCGGTATCCTTCAACAGATTATCATCAATGTTGAAACTCGAATCACATTCGTTACAGGTAACAATCATTTCATACCCCATAAATTTAGTTTGTTGTTTGGAAATTAATTAAAAATGCGCTACCCGAAAATCGGATGAAATTTTACCCAATTCTAAACCGTGTGTTTTTCATTCGCAACCCCGGTCGGGACCGCAATGAGGTCAGACATCGTTACAAAGGTAGAAGCCGGTGTAGATGCTTAGCAATGTGGTAAAGAAATAATTTGTATAATAAAATTATACGTGAATATGCAAATTTGTCAATTATTTTTATTCCTTACATTCCCGTTGCAGCCAGCTCTTTGATCAGTTTCTTCTGTTCATCAGTTAGCTTTTTGGGTATTTTGAGCTGGATTTTCAAATACAGATCACCTTTTTTGCCACCTTTCATGTGCGGGAGCCCGTGGCCAGACATGCGCATTTTGGTTCCGGGCTTGGTACCGGGCGGGATTTTCAAATTGAGTTGTTTGTCGTCGAGGGTGGGCACGGAAACGCTGGTACCCAGGATAAGTTCGCTTAATGTTAATTCCTGATTCATGTGCAGGTCATATTCATCGGCTTGATACACAGGATCATTGAGCACTTTGGCCTGAATAAAAAGATCCCCTGCAGGGCCTCCGAGCGGGCTGGGGCTGCCTTTGCCGGTCAGTCTTAATTTCTTACCGGAAATCAAGCCCTTAGGGACTTTAACGGTTACTTTTTCGGAATACCCCTGATGTTGCAGACTGATCGTCTTACTGGTTCCGGTGGCGACCTCCCTGAGCGTTAGGGGAAGTTCATATACCAGGTCGGTGCCTTTCATGCGGGCCTGCTGATGACCGGCCTGTGATCCAAATGGCCCGCTGCCGCCAAAATTAAAGCGCGTGCTGCCGCCCCTGCTGCGGCCTGAAAAGAAATCACCACCAAAACCAAATTCGCGTAGGATGTCACCGAAATCGAAGCCCCTGAAAATATCTTCCTGCGTAAACCGCTGCTGAAACCCTTCTGCGCCAAATGTGTCATATTCTTTACGCTTTTTGGGGTCACTCAATACAGCATAGGCCTCACTGATCTTTTTGAATTTTTCCTCTGCTGTTTTATCACCTTTGGTGTGATCCGGGTGATATTTCATCGCGAGCTTACGATAGGCTTTTTTAATATCCCCCTTGGAAGCATCCTTTTTTACGCCGAGTAGCTGATAATAATCTTCTGCCATACAAAAAGTCCCGATTGAATTATAAAGTAAATAAATAGATGATAATTATGGATATTTTATGACTAGGATAAGTTGTTCGTCATCGGGTGTCAAGAGTATCATTTTTGCCGGTCGCTCGTTGCAAATGTTTGGTGATTTGAATTTTCGAGGACGAGCACGAGGACGACGACAAGGATTATCGTATAGGTGCTCTATCGTACGCGTCCTCCTTCTCGTCCTCGTCCTCGGTTTTTTTTCATTTGCACCTCATTTTTCAACTTGGGTCTTACTCTCAAAATCTACTGGCAACCCCGGTGCTGCAGTGAAATCCAGATACCAGCAGCCGGTGATCTGACACCTGAAACCTGCTTGCCGCGCCGTAGCTTTATAGCAAAGGCGGGACACCTGACACCTAACCCGATCGGTTTGCTGCCTTGATGGCCACCATCAACACCGACATAGCTGCCGGTGTGATGCCATCAATGCGCGAAACCTGACCCAGCGTGTCTGGTCTGGTCGCCGACAATTTTTCCTTCAATTCATTCGAAAGACCGTGCACACTTAAAAAATCAAAGTTTTCAGGTATTTTTAGCTGCTCCAGATTTTTAAATTTTTCGATTTCAGCGAGCTGTTTTTGAATGTAGCCCTCATATTTTATTTCGATTTCGACCTGCTCTGCGACCTCACGGCTAATCGGAGCCGGGCCCGCTGCCAGAGTTGCAACCGCCTCGTAACCCAATTCAGCGCGCTTCAATAATTGCTCCAGACGCGCCCCGCTTTGGATGGGCTGTGTACCGGCATTTAGCAGATACCGGTTAACGCGCTTATCCGGCTTGATGGTGATCTGCTTGATCCGCCGGATTTCTTGTTCAATCTGCACTTTACGCGCTTTGATTTCCTTGAAGGTGTCCGTTTTGATGAGGCCCAACTCGTGGCCGACTTCGATAAGCCGAAGTGCAGCGTTATCTTCTCTGAGCATTAAGCGGTACTCGGCTCTTGATGTAAACATACGATAGGGTTCCCGGGTGCCCCGCGTCACCAGATCGTCCACCATAACGCCCATGTAGGCCTGAGACCGATCCAGGATAAATGGCTTGCGCTTTTGGATTTGGCAGGCGGCATTGATGCCGGCCCATAGACCCTGGGCCGCAGCTTCTTCGTAGCCGGAAGTTCCGTTAATCTGGCCGGCCAAAAAAAGCCCTGCGACTCGATCCGTTTCAAGGGTGGATTTAAGCTGGATGGGATTGACGTAATCGTATTCGATGGCATAAGCGGGTCGCATAATTTCTGCCGACTCCAGGCCCTCAACCGAGCGCACCAGTTCGATTTGAATTTCAAGCGGCAGACTATTGCCCAGCCCGGAAACATATATTTCCTGAGTGTCTATCCCTTCGGGCTCTAAAATGACCTGGTGTTTGTCTTTTTCGGGGAAGCGCACAATTTTGTCTTCAAAAGAAGGACAATAGCGGGCTGAAACACCCTTGATGACACCGCCGTAGAGAGCCGACCGTTCAAGATTTGTTTGTGCGATTTTTTGGGTGTCCGAGTTGGTGTGGCCGATATGACACGGCAACCGGGGCAGTTGAAGACTATCGGTGAAAACCGAAAAAGGGGTCGGGTTGTCATCCGATTCCTGAACCGCAAATTTTGAAAAATCTATGCTGGATCTTTTCAGCCGCGGTGGCGTGCCTGTTTTCATACGGCCCAGCTCAAAGCCCAGATTCTTGAGATCGTTTGCCAGCCCATATGAGGCAAATTCACCGGCCCGGCCGGCCTGGAACGAATTGAAACCAATATGCAGCAGGCCGCTTAGAAATGTTCCGGTCGCCAGCACGACGGCCCTTGCCGGATACCCGAATCCGAAAAGGTCTTCGACCCCAGCGACCCGGCCGCCTTCCACCACCAGTTTCCGGGCCTTTGTCTGCTTGAGGTCTAAATTGGGCTGGGCCTCAACGACCGCCTTCATGGCCATATGATACCGGATCTTATCATTTTGCGTGCGAGAAGAGTGCACAGCAGGCCCTTTTTTGGTATTCAGCTTGCGGAAAGAGATGGCTGTCTTATCTGTGATCTTTGCCATTTCACCACCCAGTGCGTCCAACTCCTTTACCAGCTGCCCCTTGGCCATCCCGCCGATTGAGGGGCTGCAGGGCATCGCCGCCAGCTTGTCCAGATCGATGGCTATAAGCAAAACATCGCATCCCATGCGGGCAGCAGCCAGAGCGGCTTCGCACCCGGCGTGACCGGCACCGACCACGATGACGTCATATTTTTTGGAATAATTCGCCATTTAACAGCGTCGCCAGTTGCGTTTTTAGATTCAGTGATGAAATTATTGAGATTCCACCGCGAAGTGCACCAAGGACACGACGTTAGGATTTATAGTTCAGGCTTAATCTTCGTGCCTCATCGTGTTCTCTTTGGTTAAAATTGCAAATCCAGTCTAGTTGTCAGTTGATACTCATTATGCTAAATTTGAAACGCTCAATTTAGAAGTTCCCTATATTTTCAATTTGGAACGCTCAATTTAGAAGATTATAGTGCCCTCTAATATCAGGGTCAAGGTCTGGGCAATGCAAGCACAAAAACGCTACACCGACTTTAGTACCTATCTGCGACAAATTTTTGGCTGTCGGGTGCAGAAAATTACCGTCGATGCCGGTTTGACGTGCCCCAATCGGAATGGAACCATCTCAACCGGTGGTTGCATTTACTGCAACCGTCGTGGATCCGGGACAGGTGCACACACAAGGGGCCTGTCTGTTACCCAGCAACTCATCAACGGAAAAGATGCGCTGTCCAGACGATATAAGGCAAAAAAATTTATTGCTTATTTTCAGTCTTTTTCAAACACCTACGCCCCGCTGCCTGTTCTTCAATCCCTGTATGCCGAAGCGTTGGAGGTTGATGATGTCGTCGGGTTGTCAATCGGCACCCGGCCCGATTGCGTGGATGATGCCGTGTTGGGCTTATTGCAGGATTATGCCAGGCAATATCTAATCTGGCTTGAATATGGCCTTCAGTCGGCCAGCGATGCGACTCTGACCTACATAAACCGAGGCCATGACGTCCGATGCTTCAGGGATGCCGTCGCAAACACCCGCAACCGCGGCATCAAGATATGTGCGCATGTTATTCTGGGGCTTCCGCATGAAACACGGCAGGATATGCTGCATACGGCCGAAATGCTCGCCGCGCTCGGGATCGATGGCGTTAAGCTGCATCTGCTCTATGTGGTCAAAGGGACCGCCCTGGAAACGCTTTACCGGCAAGATGATTTCAAATGCCTGGAGCAAGGTGCTTATGTGGATCTTGTATGTGATTTTCTGGAACGACTTCCATCCAATGTCGTGATTCAGCGCCTGACTGGCGACCCGCATCCCGCCGAAATAGTGGCACCGGCCTGGGCGCTGAATAAATCTGAAACACTCGCTCAAATCCGACAAACGCTTGAAAAAATAGACTCCCGGCAGGCCATGAACAAAAAAT
>JASFJF010000108.1:0-10282 GCA_050122255.1 Desulfobacterales bacterium | reverse complement strand
TGACGAATCCTGCCCAAACCATTTTATTCAATACGGTGCCATTGAGGGACTCACCGGCGATCAAACTGAAGTGCAACAGATTCTCGACACCTTAAAAGAAAGACGGGATATTGCAGTGGACATCGTAGATTCGATTGAAGGCGTTCACTGCTTTCGGCCGAATGCCACATTTTACTTGTTTCCGAATGTAACTGCCGCCATGCAGCAGAAGGGCTACGGTGATTATGAGGAATTCAGAAGGGGTGTTTTGCGCGCAACGGGTGTATCGTTTTGCTCGCGCCTGCATTTCGGTCGCCCGTTAAAGAATGAGAAAAGCGCCTATATCCGTCTGGCTTACTCGGGAATCGATAAATCTGAAATCGAAGAGGGTCTGACAAAGTTCAAGGCATTTGTCGAAAGTTAGACCGGCTTCGGCTTGTCCTTATTCTGATTATGCTGCTTCAGGTTTTTTTCCCACATAAAGGCATAGCGGCAATGTCGGCAGACAGTGTAGCGCCCCATCATATCATCTTTATTCACGTCCTGGCTTTTTCCGCATTTTGGGCAAATCAGTTTCATAGCAGCTCCATGTTAAATAGGCATAAACAAGTATCATGCCATTTTGATTTGCATTTGTTTCATTTTCTAAATACTTAAATTTAATACAATTTTAATAGGATCACCAAAAGAATGGATTAGGGTGGCGAGCAAATCGGGGGATATTGCTAAATTTGATGGGGTAAATGCCGCAGCGACCTTTATAGGAGCTGATATTTGTCCAGACGATACCGCAGGGTGTCACGGGTAAGACCCAAAAGGCGAGCGGCTTTGCTTTTATTATTGCCGGACTGCTCCAATGCCGACAGAATCAGCTGCCGCTCCACGTCTTCCAATACGATACCGCCGGGCGGGACAACCCATTGTTGCAATGGGTGCCTACCTCGTTGGGAATGCAATCCGAGAATAACAAGTTCGCTAGCATCCAGCGTTTCATGATCTGCAAAAATCATCGCCCTCTCCAGGCAATTGCTTAACTCCCTGACATTGCCCGGCCAGGAATAGTTGAGTATGAGCTGACGTGCATCCTCGCTAAATCCCTGGACGTTTTTTTTGAACTCAACGTTGAACAACTTCAACAGGTAATCGGAAATGATCAATACATCTGTTCCCAATTCCCGCAACGGCGGCATGGTAATTGTTACGACATTCAGCCGATAAAAAAGATCTTCACGAAACCGTTTGGTGTCGACCTCATTCTGAAGCTGGCGATTAGTGGCAGCAATGATGCGCAGGTCGGTTTCAATGGGTTTGGTGCTGCCCAGACGTCGGAATTGCTTGGTTTCGAGCGCATTCAGCACTTTGGCCTGCATTTTCAGCGGCATCTCGCCGATTTCATCTAAAAACAGCGTGCCACCCCGGGCTTCTTCTAAAAGGCCGGGCTTGGATGTCACCGCATGAGTGAACGCCCCTTTTTCGTATCCGAAAAGCTCTGATTCGATGAGATGCTCCGGCAAGGCGGCACAATTTATCTCCACAAAAGGCGCATCGGCTGACATCGAACTGTAATGCAGAACACGAGCCGCCAGATTTTTTCCGGAGCCAGTCTCTCCCATCAGTAATACGGTGGCCGATGGAAATTTGCTGAGCTTTTGGATGGTTTCACGGATACGTTCAATGGCTTCTGATTTACCGAGAATGCTTTCGCTCAGGAACTGTTTGCGAAATTCAGGATCGCGCTTGTAGAGAAAAAGCTCATATCGCTGTTGATTGGATTCCTGAGCGACAAGCGCCTGATCGGTAACATTTTCGAGTATCAGAAGAGCACAATCCTTTTGCTGGGCTGGCAGGACAAGCAAATTAAAAAATGCGGCACGCTCATCGTCAACACTGCGATTGACAAAATCCAGACAAAAATCGATTTTTTTCTGCCGGATAATTTGCTTTAGAAATTCTTCACTGCCGATTAATTCTGGGAAAAAATCCAGCAATTGACCTTTGTGCAGGTGTTGCCCGGTCGACAAAAATATTTCTTTCGCCAGTTTATCGGCTTCAATAATGTGCAGCTGCTCGTCAAAAAGAATGGTCCCCAAATTTTTATAGGTCAACAATTGCTTTAAGGCATCACTCATTCAGGCACCCGATTTTCTGAGACAGTCTCTTAAAGGCCTGCTCTACCCCTTTGCCGGTCTTGGCGCTGGTTAACACCAATTCGGTCTTAAATTCTGCTGCTTTCGCTTTGAGGGCTGATAGCGTTTGCTTGTCTTCTTTGAATATATCCAGCTTATTCCCCAAAACAATCACGCTCGCGTCAGGACAGATGGCGCAAAATCGATCATATAAATGGCTGATGCGCTCGATGGTTTCCTGGCGGGTTAAGTCGGCAACGATCAGGGCACCCGCCGCGCCGCGGAAATAGTTCGCCACCACGCTGTCAAATTTCTCCAAACCGGCGATGTCCCAGATGAGAAAGGTATGCTGGATCATCTCGCCGCCTTTCGGACCTGCAATCGGAGGCAGCGCCTTTTGGCTGATTTTAACGCCGATGGTGGTTAAATATTTCTCATCAAACCGATCGTAGACATAACGCTGGATGAGGCTGGTTTTACCCACTGCAAATGACCCGATCAGGCAAATTTTTTTCTTTTCAGAAGCCATATGACCACCGGTAGCATAAACGTTAGTGTGTCGGCCGTTGAACCATACTCGTCGCACTGTGACCCCGCATGCAAACCACTGCAGATGCACATCAGTGCCGAAAATATCATTATTTCCTTTTTCAATAGCAAATAATGATTAACTTCTCAACAGGCTAAATTTGCTTGAAAAAGTAAAATCTTTAGCTTAAAAGTGAACCAGAAAGCAAAACCATACATCGGGGCAACAAAATGGTCAATCCATGAGAAGCAATTCTTAAAAGATCAAACAACCCGAACAGAGGGTCGCACTGTTTTTTTTTGATCCCTTCTGATCCCAAACGAAAGGAGCATACCGGTGACAAAGGCCAGGAAAAAAGCCAATCCATCATCTCCGAAGCATAAATCTTCAGCTGAATCTTCGCCGGGCGGCCAACTTCAGCAAAGCGACCAGGAATCAAACGGCGCCCAGAGCGTTGACAAAATCAGAGAGATTATTTTTGGCAACCAGATGCAGGATTATGACAAACGCTTTGCGCGCCTGGAAGATGGGCTTGAGAAAAAGCTGATCGAATTGCGCGATGCCACCTATAAACGCTTGGATTCAATTGAAGCATATATAAATAAAGAGATCGAAGCGCTCAGTGATCGACTCAAAAATGAGCAATCCATGCGCGATGCTGCAACCAAAAAAATCTCCAAAGAATTAAAGGATTCTGCGCATTTGCTATCCAAAGACATCCAGCAGCTGGAAGAAAAACAGAGTAAGGATGCACGTGAATTACGGCAGCAGTTACTTGATGCCTCCAAGGAATTGACCAACGATATCGCCGATGGACAAAACGAAGCTGCCGAGGCGCTCAAACGGGCATATAATGAGCTCAATGAAGATAAAGTAGCCCGCACAACTCTGTCTGAACTGCTGATGGAAATGGCAGTGCGAACATCCAACGAATTGGCCCAAAAATTCGACCGCACAACGGATGATCTAAAAGATGAGTGATTCGACCGACGGGCAGAGCGGAAAATCGAAGTCACCCGACTTCCAACAGCCGCAGGATGCCTTAGATGAATTGCGTGAACTGCTGTTAAAGCCGATTCAGGCACAACTGGATGATTTGCAAAGGCGCCTCGACACCCCCGATTTGCACGCCCGGGACGTCAGCCGCGTTTTGCCCGAAGCCATTTCTTTGCGCTCGCAGCGCGACAAGAAGATTGAAATGGCGCTTGAGCCCATCACTGAAAAGACGATTAAATCTTCCATTAAAAGAGACCGCAAAGCACTGGTGGATGCGCTCTTTCCGATTATGGGCCCTGCCATTCGCAGAGCGATTGCTTCGGCCATCCAGGGGATGATCCAGAGCTTTAATCAGATTCTCGAGCACAGTTTTTCCGTCAATGGATTAAGATGGCGCCTGGAGGCGCTCAGGACCAAGAAATCATTTGCCGAGGTCGTGCTGCTGCATACGCTCATTTATCAGGTCGAGCAGGTGTTTCTTATCCATCGCGAATCCGGGCTGGTGTTAAAACATGTCGCCACCAAGACGGCAAGTGCCGATGACCCGGACCTGGTCTCCGGCATGCTAACCGCCATTAAGGATTTCGTGCAGGATTCATTTGGCGGCACAGGCGAAGAGACGCTGGAACGGCTGCGCGTGGGCGAGCGCAACGTTTGGGTCGAACACGGGCCGCATGCATTTTTAGCGGTGGTTATTTATGGAAACCCGCCGCTGGATCTGCAGAACATTTTAAAAAATGCCTTGGAGGAAATTCACTTCAAATACCGTGATGCCATGGTTTCCTTCAAAGGGGACGCGACACCATTTGAAGATACGCGCTACATTCTTGAAGACTGTCTGGCGGCTCATTTTAAAAAAGAAAAGCAAAAACCCGCCTATCTGCTGTGGGGGGCTGTTGTCTTAATTGTCGTGTTGCTCGGCGGATGGTTGTTAAGCAGCTACTTGGGACATCGTCGCTGGTCGCAATATGTCACCGGACTGCGAAATCAACCGGGTGTCGTGATCACAAACGTCGCTAAAAAGGACGGTATCCATCATATTTTTGGGCTGAAAGATCCGCTGGCACCTGATCCAACAAGCGCATTAGAGACCTATGGCCTGGATCAAGACCAGGTCATATTCCAATGGGAGCCCTATTATTCCCTATTACCGGAATATGCCTATCAACGGTTGCGGGCAGCCCTCGACCCGCCCGGAACCGTTCGCCTTGAATTCAAAAACGGTGCCCTGCATGCCAAAGGGGCAGCGCTGCATGAGTGGATCGAGTCCAGCCGCAACCGGGTTTTTAGCCTGCCCTGGATAAATGCATATGATGATTCCAAATTGCTGGACATTGATGACCAACTTCAGCCGCCGCAAACAGTGACCCTTGAATTAAAAGGCGATACTCTCTGGGCCCGCGGCGCGGCCAGCCACCGATGGATATTGGAGGCCCAGCAAAAGGTCAAAACCATAAGGGCCATTTCTAAATTTCAATACGATCAGCTCATCAATACAGACAACGAGCGTTTGAAAAAGATCATGCGCAATATCGATCAACAGGTCTTATTTTTTCATGCCGCAAGCGAAAAGCTCATGCCGGGCCAACAGGGTGCGATCGGTGTGCTGATCACGCAATTAAAAGAATTAGCTGCCTCGGCCGAGGCTGTCAGCAAAGGCTATCAGATTCAAATCACGGGTCATTCGGATAGCACCGGAACCGATGAATTCAATATGCGAATCAGCCAGCAACGCGCTGAAACCATTCTGTCAATTTTAATTTCTTCCGGGCTGAAGAATGAAAACTTCGTTGCCAGAGGTGTCGGCCATACACTGCCGTTGCGCCCTGAAACAGACATACGGGATCGCTCATTTAATCGCGCCGTCACCTTTAAGGTGAATTTGCGCTGATGAACAGATACGGTATTTTCCCGGCGGCACTTTAAGACCCGATCTCAAAGCCAGTGGCTCACAAGCCCCGCCTGTAAGCGGGGCGCGTTAGATGCATTTTTGAGGTTTTAGTCTTTATGCTCATACACGTGCACATCCCGTTGCGGATAGGGGATGCTGATTCCTTCCGCGTCAAAACGTTTTTTGATGGTTTCGGTGGCATCAAAGATTACACCCCAGTAATCCTCCACCTTGACCCAGGGCCTCACCGCAAAATTAACACTGCTGTCAGCCAGTTCCGAAACCGCAATGTTGGTGGCAGGCGCTTCTAAGATCCGCTCGTCCTGAGACAATACATCTGAAATGATAGTGCGCGCTTTGTCGATATCATCATCGTAACCAATGCCGATAACCATATCCGCGCGCCGCGTGCCTTTGCGGGTATAATTGGTGATCGTATCACCGGTTATTTGGGCATTCGGGATGATAATAGTCTTGTTGTCGGGCGTGACCAGCTGGGTTGTAAAAATTTGAATTTCCTCCACCACACCGGTGACACCGGCGGCTTCAATAAGATCGCCGACTTTAAATGGCCGGAAGATAATCATCAGCACCCCGGCGGCGAAATTTGACAACGAGCCCTGCAGCGCCAGGCCAATGGCCAGACCGGCAGCACCCAACACCGCTATGAAAGAAGTGGTTTGGATGCCCAGCATTCCTAAAGCGGCCACAATCACAAAGGTCAACAAGGCAACATAAATCAGATTGGTTACGAATTTGGTCAGAGTGGGATCGACCTCGCGCTTCTCCATTATTCTAATGGTCAATCTTCGCATATATTTTACAACCCAGCGACCGATGATGAAAACGGCCAAAGCCGCTAAAATCTTGACCCCGAAAACCGTTAACAGTTCATAACCCTTAGCAACCAATTGTTCAACATTCATTGCATACCTCCTTTTTCTGGTTGAACATTTTTAATATTTTGGATCGACAATTAGACCCCTTTGGGTATCGTATAACCTTTGGGTTTTCAACTTTAATAGGCTACGTATTTGTTCAATGACTGGATTTTTTTGCATTTTTACCCGTTCCGGCCTTTTTCAGACGCCTGTGATTGACAGACAAATGATGCAATCCGAAGGTATTTATCTAAAATGCAAAGCAGTTGCCAAGGCTGGTGTAAAAAACCATCAAATATATAACAATCTGTAATTATGTTATAAATTATTTATCCGCGCATTCACTGACGATTGTCACTATCAAAAGCGCTTGGGGATATACCCAGACATTGGGGCATATACCTGAAAACAGCATCGAATCAATGTGCAAAAAAGGAAACATTTTGACTGTCATTCAAATTGAGGGTATACATCAAAGACTCAATTTTTACATTTAACCATCAGAATATAAGGAGGCGTTGAATGATTGGTGGATATGCAGGTAAAATTGGCTTTGTCGATTTAAGCACGGGCAAAATTGAGATTGCAGAGCTGGATGAACGCATGGCCCGTGATTATATCGGCGGACAGGGGCTGGGCGCCCGGATCTTATTTGAACGACAAAAAAAAGGCGTCGATCCGATGGGCCCGGAAAGCTACCTGGGTTTCACAACCGGCCCATTGACCGGCACCAAGGTGCCTACCGGCGGTCGATACATGGCTGTCTGCAAATCGCCGTTGACCGGTGGCTGGGGTGATGCCAATTCGGGCGGGTATTTTGGGGCCGAATTAAAGGCTGCCGGCTGGGATGCCATTTTTGTCAGCGGCGTAGCGGCAGCGCCTAAATATATTGCCGTCGTTGATGATCGCATTGAGATTAAAGATGCCATCCACCTCTGGGGCCAGGACACGGTCGACACAGAACGATCCATCCGAACGGAAGCCGGAGATAAAAAAATCCGGATTGCCTCCATCGGACCGGCTTCTGAAAAGCGGTCATTGATAAGCGGAATCGTCAATGACGCCGGACGGATCGCCGCGCGCTCAGGGGTCGGCGCGGTCATGGGCGCCAAAAAGCTCAAGGCCGTCGCCGTGCGCGGCAGCGGCAGATCCCGCATCTCCAATAACGATGAACTGGTTCGCTTGCGCAAGGATTTTATCAATGAGATGCGGAAGATGGGCGGGTTTGCGCAGACGCTGATGGATCATGGCACCTGCGGTATCACGGGCGGTGGCGTGGCCTCGGGTGTCACTCCGGTTAAAAACTGGCAGCACACCGGTGAACAGTCATTTCCGAACCTGGAAAAAATTGCTGATGTCGATGCTATTATGGCGTATCAGAACCGCAAGTATGGCTGTGCCAACTGCCCGATTGCCTGCGGGGGAATTTTCAACGTAGACAGCGGTAAATATCCGGTAGGTGAAACCCACAAACCTGAGTATGAAACCATCGGCGCCTTTGGTACCATGTGCATGTGTGACGACTTTGAATCGATTATAAAACTAAACGACATGTGCAACCGCAGCGGATTGGACACCATCTCCGCTGGCACCGCACTGGCCTTTGCCATGGAATGTTTTGAAAACGGCATCCTGACCACCGGCGATACCGACGGCATTGAGTTGACCTGGGGCAATGCCGAAGCCATGATCGCAATGACGGCCAAAATGATCGCTCGCGAAGGATTCGGTGATGTTTTGGCCGACGGTGTTAAAGTGGCAGCTGAAAAAATAGGCAGCGCTGCCGCGCCATTTGCCATGCACGTCGGCGGCCAGGAACCTGGTCTGCATAACGCCCTGTATCTACCCAGCCGCGGCACCGGCTTTGTTTGTGATCCCACTCCGGGCCGTCATACCGCCGCACCCATGGCGCGCATCGACGCCGGTCCCGGACAATGGGCGCCCTACCCCGAATTGAAGATTGGCGAATATGATCGTTACACTTACAGTGGAAAGGGCCCGATAAGCGCCACAGCCTCCCAGTATCTTCAGGTGGGCTCCAGTGCCGGCGTGTGCATCATGCCGATGATGTTTTTCGGCAACTACCCGCTGATCGAGTTTTTCAATGCCGTCACCGGCTGGAACCTGGATGCTAATGAAGTCCTGACCACGGGCGCCCGTATCCAGACGCTGCGACATTGTTTCAACCTGCGCGAGGGAATTGCCCCTTCTGATGTCAAATTGCCCGGCAGGATGGCTGGAAGGCCGCCCCAGGATGACGGCCCTGTGGCCGGTGTGACCATCAATGTCGACAGCCTAGCCCGCGAATACCGCCAGGCCATGGGCTGGGACCCGGACAGCGGCAAACCGGAACAGGCAACGTTAAATAGATTAGGATTGAGAGAGTTAGTCGATGCTTTTGGTTAAGGCTTGTGACGTGGTTTAATTTAAACGGACACTTTGCTAACGACACCGCGACAATAAAGGGGACGCCTATGATTTTATGCTTTATTTTATGTTTCATAACTGAAAAGGAAAGCGCATGCCGCGAAAAGCCAGAATAGATGCTCCCGGTGCAGTTCAGCATATTATTATTCGGGGAATCGAGCGTAAAAACATATTCCGGAACGATGCGGATCGCAAAAATTTTACGGCTCGGTTGAGCACCATCATTTCCGAAACTCAAACAACCTGTTATGCTTGGGCACTGATTCCCAATCATGTGCATTTGCTGCTTAGAACAGGAGCTATCCCTATTGCCACAGTTATGCGGCGGCTTTTAACCGGCTATGCAGTCTCATTTAACCTCAAGTATAAGCGTCACGGTCAATTGTTTCAAAATCGCTACAAATCTATTCTGTGCCAGGAAGACCTTTATTTGAAGGAATTGGTTCGCTACATTCATTTGAATCCGATGAGAGCCAAGCTGGTATCGGATTTAAAGGCTTTGGATCGATACCGGTGGTGTGGACACAGCGCCATTATGGGCAAAACCCTCTGTGATTGGCAAAATACCGATTATGTATTAAAGCTGTTCGGAAACAAGAGATCCGGAGCGTGTCGAAACTATCGGTCCTTCGTTTTCAAAGGAATTGCTGAGGGCAGGCGCCCCGATCTTACCGGTGGTGGTTTAATACGCAGTATAGGAGGCTGGCATCAGGTTAAGGCGCTACGTCAAATTGGCATACGGTTTAAGTGTGATGAGCGTATTTTAGGTGACAGTGAATTTGTTGAACAGGTACTTAAGGAAGCAGAGGATCGTTTGGAGCGGCGCTATGCCCTTGAGGCCAAAGGATACGATTTTGAGCATGTTGTTGAGCGCGTAGCACAAGTAATGAATATGAACACTTCTGATGTATTGAAACGAAGCAAAGACGCCCAAACGGTCAGAGCGAGAAGTTTGTTATGCTTTTGGGCCAATCGGGAACTGGGTATGACAACTGTGGAAATTTCACACCGCCTGAAATTATCTCAGTCAGCCGTAAGCCGTTCGTCAATGCGCGGTGAGAAGCTTGCCCAGATGAGTGGCTTTCATATTTTGGAAAGCCATTGAACTTTTGCCTAAGATTTGCATAAAATCATAGGCGTCCCCTTATTAGCTTGTCATGTTGATTCCTTTTTGATAATCTTACATTAAAAATTTAGTGGTAGCACGATGGCTGTTTTAAAGATTGAAAAGAACGATGAAAACAGAGAAATAGAATTTGAGCTGTCTTATTTATGGTTTGCATCATTAGATGACCTGATTAGAATGAAAAAAGCAACCGGGCGACCGAAAGATCGGGAAGATTTGAAATACCTCCTAAAGTTGAAGAAATAGAAGCCATTCACTAGTTCTCTTTTTTGCACCTTTTTTTACGGATCATGTAAACTTTTTTAATATTTGATGTGGTCTCTTGGA
>JASFJF010000107.1:0-10447 GCA_050122255.1 Desulfobacterales bacterium | reverse complement strand
GGGTATCAACTCTCTATCCTCCATGCAAATATTGTTAGCGTCAGGGGTGGCGAAGATATCGGATTTCAAACGAATTAAAATGAAAAAAAAATTGCTTAAAGCACTGGTGGCCGATGCGGATGGAGAAATCTTTGAGCTCGACGGCTATGCTGCAGTGGGTGCTGGCGAAGCAATGCCCATACCACTGACGCTGTCAAATACGCGCGAGATGCCATTTGGCAGCGAATTGATGTACCTGCCGCAACGCCGGCCGGTTTTGTTGAATATGCAATCGGGCCTGATTGAAACCGTAAACGAGAACCCGTATGCGCCCGGCCAGACCTTGTATCCGGTGACAGCATTTAATTCTCCGGGTTATGTAATTTCCCATCTGGGCGCATTTGTAGAAACCCCAGAAGCACAGGCACTGCCGCTCTTTTCATACGGTGCCGTGGGCTGGCACCGGGGAAAATTCCGATCTGCAGTGATTCGGGTGGATCGGGAAAAACGCCAGGATCTACGCTTCATGAAACCCGAGGATATTGCCGGCGGCACCGTCCGAATGCGCCGGCTGATGCCCGACAACCGCCTGCGCGTGCATCTGGAAAAATGCGCCTTACAATACGGGTGCCCTGCGGCTAAAAATTTTTTTCTAAGCCGCTATGAAGCACCACTTCCCACCGCCCAGCACTGCAATGCCCGTTGCCTGGGCTGTCTGTCTTTGCAGAAACATAGTGAAATTCCACATAGCCAGGACCGCATCGGATTTATGCCCTCACCGCAAGAGATAGCGGAAGTGGCCCTGGCGCACATCCAGCGGGTTAAAAACAGTGTGGTCAGCTTTGGGCAGGGGTGCGAAGGAGATCCGTTACTGGCAGCCGAGGTGATTGCACGAGCAATTTGTTTGATTCGTTCTAAAACAAAACGGGGCACAATCAACATAAACACCAACGCCAGCTTACCTCCTGCTCTTCAAAAGGTCATCGATGCCGGACTGGACAGCATTCGGATCAGCCTTAACAGTGTTCGCGCGGCATGCTATCAGGCCTATTTTCGCCCCCAAGGATACAGGTTTGCCGATGTTCTAAAAAGCGTGGATCTAGCCCTGCGACGCGGACTTTTTGTAGCGATTAACTACTTAAACTGCCCTGGGTTTAGCGACACTCCCCGGGAAATTAAGGCTTTGAAAAAATTTTTGAACTCCTATCCGATTCACATGATTCAGTGGCGCAATTTGAACTTCGATCCGCTGCGCTATATTAAGATAATGCAGGCTGAGACCGCCATAGACACGCCTATGGGCATGCACAATCTGCTGGAACTCATCCGGCGGGAATTTCCAAAGCTCAAATTTGGCTACTTCAACCCGCCCAAAGAAAAATTTTAAGTTTCACCGCAGAGACGCAGAGGTCTCAAAGATTATTTTTTTTGGTCTGATTTCCTGAGAGGGGAAATCAGACCAAACCATCTGCCTTTGGCAAATATAATACATGTGAAACTTATTTTTATAGTTTTTGCTTGAATAAGAAATTAGAAAATCAATTATTATTCCCGCAGGGTTGAGATGTTTTGCCTTGTTGGCGTCTCAGCGATAAGGCAAAGAAACGTTCTCTCTGCGATCTCTGCGCCTCTGCGGTGAGAATTATAAAACATGAAATGGATTGAAGTCAACGTTGCTTTCGATGCTGAAGACAGTCACCTGGCTGCTGAGCTTATTGCCAACCTGTTTTTTGAATTTGGCCTTACAGGCGTGGTCGAAGAAGATCCGTTCACAGCGCCTGTTGAAGATTGGGCCGAGGACGCGATTGGAAGACCGCAGCGGCGCGCGGTGGTTGGGTATTTTCCAAAAAACCGGCAGGCGAATAAACGCTGCAGAGATCTGGAACAAAAACTATCTCAACTGGAACAAATTGTGACCCTGCTTTACCGCGTCAGTTACAAAGAGGTGGATGAAGAAGACTGGGCCGAGTCCTGGAAGGCTTTTTTTGAACCCCAAAAAATAGGGCAAAAAATAGTCGTCAAGCCCACCTGGTGTGATTACACAGCCACACCGGGTGATATTGTAGTGGAACTGGATCCCGGCATGGCCTTTGGTACCGGAACGCACCCGACCACAGCATTATGTATACATCTGATTGAAGATTATCTTAACCCGGGTGATTCCTTTTTGGATCTGGGCACCGGTTCCGGCATATTGATGATTGTAGCCGCCAAGCTGGGCTCGGGCTGTGTATGCGGTGTTGATAAAGATTCTATTGCCATCGACGTAGCGGCATCCAATCTTCAATTAAACGGCCTGGATTACGAAAACTATAATCTGTTGACCGGCAATCTGTTAACTGGCATCACGGGCACCTATGATTTTATTGCGGCCAACATATTTACGCATGTGATTTTAGAATTGCTGGATGAAATGCCTCGGGCTCTGAACAAAGATGGCATCTTTGTTTGTTCGGGTATGTACGAGGAAAATAAAAAACTGGTGGTAGCCCGTTTGAAAAATATGGGATTTGAAATATTGACGATACGCAAAGAGCAAGAGTGGGCTGCAATTGCTGCACAATACAACTTTTAGGATTTAATCATGCGTATTCTGCTGGTTGAAGACGATACAAAGATCGCCGCTTTCATCATCAAAGGTCTAAAGGCCGAAGGGTTTGCCGTAGATCACAAAGACAACGGTGAAGACGGTTTGCATATGGCGCTTACCGAACCTTACGATGCTGCTATTGTCGATATTATGCTGCCTAAAAGGGACGGCCTGAGCCTGGTTGAAAACATACGACGCGAAAAACTGAAAACCCCGATTATTATTTTAAGTGCCAAAGGAAAAGTTGATGATCGGGTAAAAGGGCTGCAGACCGGTGCGGATGACTATCTGACAAAACCATTTGCATTTTCAGAATTGCTGGCCCGGCTCCAGGCCTTGATTCGGCGCAGCAGCGATGTTGCCGAGCCAACCAAACTGACGGTTGCAGATATCAGCATGAACCTGATTACCCGTGAGGTGGTGCGGGCCGGCCACAAAATTGACCTGCAACCATTGGAATTTTCATTGCTCGAGTACCTGCTACGCAATGCCGGCCGGGTAGTGTCAAAGACCATGATTATGGAGCATGTCTGGGATTATTATTTTGACCCCCAAACCAATGTGGTTGAATCCAGAATTTACAAGTTGCGTGAAAAAATAGACAAAGGATTTTCCAAAAAGATGATTCACACGGTGCGCGGAGTCGGCTATGTTCTTAAAGAAGATTAATAATGCCCGTCACACGCTGGCGTTTCGCCTCACCCTCTGGTATGCAGGCATTTTTATGCTCACCTCCTGCGTGGCTTTTTCCTTTTTCTATTTTTTAATTACGTCCGTTATCCAGGATCGTACGGATCAAGATTTGCTGGGTGAAGCGCGTACCCTGTCTTCGATTTTTACGCTGCAGGGCATTGAATCGGTTAAACGCCGGATTATTTTTGAGGCCCAGGCTGCCGGTGAAAAGAAGATATTTTTTCGATTGCTTTCATTTGACGGCCAGGAATTTTCTTCCTCGAATATGTCATACTGGCTGGATATCGACGTCGGCAAGCCAGCCATCAATCAACTGATCCGAGAAAAACGACCGGTTTTTGATACTATCAGCCTGCCCGATCGTAAACACAGAATTCGCATTTTGTATGCCCTTATCGGCCGCAACATCATTTCGCAGCTGGGCCAATCCATGGAAAGCTATACTCGCTTTATTGAAGCCTTTCGCAAGATATTTGTCTTCACGATGGCTTCATTATTTATTGTTGCAGCAATTATTGGATGGTTTATGGCCAGAAGAGCCCTGGCGGGGGTTGAAACCGTGACGCAAACGGCCCGGCACATATCGGAAGGCAGTCTCGATGAACGCGTACCGGTAAAAAAAAATCAGGACGAAATCGACCAGTTGGCCATTACCTTCAACCAGATGCTCGACCGCATTCAGACGCTGGTCATCGGCATCCGGGAAATGAGTGACAACATTGCCCACGATTTGAAAAGCCCGATCACCCGCATCCGGGGGCTATCCGAAGTTTCGATGGCCACCGGTGCTTCTGAAAAAGATTATGAAAACCTGGCGGCCAGCACTATCGAAGAGTGTGATCGCTTGTTGGACATGATCAATACCATGCTGGTCATTTCCAAAACCGAAGCCGGCGTCAACGAGCTTGATGCGGTGGAGATGGATATTGGTGCTGTGGTGCGGGATGCCTGTGATTTGTTTCAGGCGCCGGCAGAGGATAAAGGTGTCAGATTAGTGTGTAATGTTGCCGGTCGTTTCAACATTTTTGGTGATCATCGGCTGATCCAAAGAATGATCGCTAACCTGCTGGATAATGCCATCAAATACACCCCCGCCGGCGGCAGGGTTGACGTAACCATGAATGCGGCCGCCGATAATCGGACGGTTGCACTCACAATTACCGATACCGGTATCGGCATATCCGAAAAAGACCGATCCCGTATTTTTGAGCGTTTTTATCGATGTGATCCCAGTCGCTCAGAGGCCGGCATCGGCCTGGGCCTCAGCTTTGCCCGCGCCATCGCCAAAGCCCACGCCGGTGATATTACCGTGGCCAGTGAGGTGGAGCAGGGCAGTACCTTTACCATCACCCTCCCGAAACCGATGTCAAAATCTTCATCTTCCAACCGTTCTTTGCAGATAATAAATCCCGGCCACATTTAAAGCTAACCATTTAATCATCTTGAGATCATTTTGCGGTTAACTTGACAATTTACAATACAGCCCAATTATCTTTAGTGCCATTTAACAGGAATCTAGAAGGAGGATGAAATGATTCACATTCGTAGAAACAAAATTCTGGCTGGTCTGATGATCGGTCTGGCAGCCGCAGTCATCTGGAGCTTATCGAGCTTCGAATCGAGCACTGCTGCCAAAAAAACACCGGCAGCCGAAACCAGCGCTATGATGGTTCCGGCCAGTTTCAGTGAGCTGGCCAAGCAGGCCCAGCCGGGGGTGGTGAACATCCGTACCGTCAAGACGGTTGAGGGCGGCGGACGCGTGTTTCGTCACTTTTTCGGCAATCCATTTGGGCGTAACAATCCCTTTGAAGACTTCGGGCCTTTTTCCGATGAGCGTCAACGGGAATTCAAGCAAAGAAGCCTGGGATCCGGTTTTATCATTGACCCAGATGGTCACATTGTCACCAACAATCACGTGATCGAAGGCGCAGACGAAATCACCGTGCGGCTTTCAAACGACAAAGAATACGATGCCGAAATTGTCGGGCGCGATCCCAATACCGATCTGGCTCTGATCAAAATCAAAGGTGCTGCAAACCTGGTTCCCCTGAAAATGGGTGATTCGGACAATTTGACCGTTGGCAGTTGGGTGGTGGCTATGGGTAGCCCCTTTGGCTTGGAGCAGACGGTCACCGCCGGTATTGTCAGCGCCAAGGGACGCGTGATTGGCAGCGGCCCCTATGATGATTTCATCCAGACCGATGCGTCGATCAACCCCGGCAACAGCGGCGGACCGCTTCTGAATATGAATGGGGAGGTCGTGGGAATCAATACCGCCATCGTTGCCCAGGGGCAGGGGATCGGATTTGCCATACCGGTCAACCTAGCACAGGGGATCATCCGGCAACTCGAAGATAGCGGTTCCGTAACCCGTGGCTGGCTGGGTGTCGGCATTCAGGATTTAACACCGGAATTAGCCGAATATTATGGTATCAAAGACAAAAAAGGGGTGCTTGTGGCCAGAGTTTTTGAAGGCGATCCGGCCGATAAAGCCGGCATTAAGGCCAATGATATCATCGTTGCCGTCGACGGCAAGCCGGTTAAAACCAGTCGAGAGCTGACCGGAACGATTGCAGACATTCCGGTGGGTCAAAAAACACCCATTACCATCCTGCGTGACGGCAAGGAAAAAACGGTCAAGGTTAAGATTGCCAAACGCAACGATTCTGATCGACTGGCCCAAAGGCAGCCGGGAAATAATGGCGAGCTCGGTATTCGGATTGCAGAGTTGACACCGGAAATGGCCAAACGCTACGGGCACCCGGAAAACGAAAAGGGCGTGCTGGTGGTTGGTGTGGAGTCCGGCAGCAAAGCAGCAGAAGCCGGCATTCGTCAGGGGGATTTGGTCAAGGAAGTCAATCGCAAACCGGTCACGTCCGTATCCAAGCTGCGGGCTGAACTCAAAAAGGACGATGGAATTCAACTGCTGGTCAAAAGGCCCAACGCCGGCTTTATTGTCATTAAAATAAGTTAATTTCAACTAAAACCATCCAAATACCGGTGCGGACATGCTGCCAATTTCACGTATCGTTGTCCGCACCGGATCACCTCTATAGAAAATAAACGCTTCGATAAACTACCAAATTGAGTTTAACTCAAACCGGCTAACGGGCAACGGGCTCAACACGACATAAGGCCGGGTGTTAATTTATTTCGGTGTCAACATCATTATGAAATGAAAGTTTCATCTTTTATACTCGGTGAGCCGGAAATTCATTTGAATGGATGACAGAGCTACCAAACTAGCCGCCCTGACGATTGCATCATTGAGTTCATTTGTAACGCCATTTATGATCTCGTCAATTAATATTGCGCTGCCGGTCATCGGAAAGGAATTTAAGACCGATGCGGTGGTCTTAAGCTGGGTGGCGACATCTTATCTGCTGGCCGCCACTGTATCTCTGGTCCCCTTTGGCAAGCTGGCCGATATCTACGGCCGCAAAAAGATTTATATGCTCGGCATGGGTCTTTTTACCCTGACATCACTGCTGTCTGCCGTGGCGGCGTCGGCGCCGTTGCTGATAGTATTTCGAATTTTCCAGGGCGCGGGCAGTGCCATGGTGTTTGCCACCGGAATTGCCATCTTGAGCTCGGTATATCCGGTTGAAGAACGCGGTAAAGTACTGGGCATTGCCGTTGCAGCGGTTTACATCGGCTTGGCCTGCGGTCCGTTTTTTGGCGGTTTATTAACCCAACATCTCAGTTGGCGAAGTCTATTTATGATCAATATTCCCTTCGGCATCCTGATTATCCTGCTGGCGATCTTTAAGCTAAGAGGGGAATGGAAGGGCGCTGAAGGCCAAAAATTCGACCTGACCGGTTCCATCATCTATGGCACCGCCATCTTTGCTTTCATGTACGGCGTATCCATATTGCCGGCGACCCTGAGCATCGTTTTAATCCTGACCGGGATTGTGGGGCTGTTCGCCTTTGTCCGCTGGGAACGGGTGGTGGCCAACCCGGTCTTTGAAGTGAACCTGTTTGCCACCAATCGCACCTATGCGTTTTCATGTCTGGCGGCGCTGATCAATTATAGCGCCACTTTTGCCGTCGGTTTCTTGCTCAGTTTATACCTGCAATACATCAAAGGCTTATCGCCCCAAAGTGCAGGGGTGGTGCTGGTATCAACACCGGTCATGATGGCTATTTTTTCTCCGTTTGCAGGCCGGCTCTCTGATCGCATCGAACCGCGTGTAATATCTTCGGTGGGCATGGGCCTGACAGCACTGGGGCTGGTGCTTTTAATTGCGCTTAATCATCAAACAACGCTGGTTTACATCGTTGCCAGCCTGATGATTTTGGGTTTTGGTTTTGCCCTCTTTTCATCGCCCAACATGAATGCCATTATGAGTTCGGTAGATAAGCGCTTTTACGGGATTGCATCCGCATCGGTGGGTACTATGCGGCTTTTGGGGCAGATGCTGAGCATGGGAATCGTGACGCTGATTATAGCGCTTTATATCGGGCGGGCGCAGATCACGCCCCAATCCTATGCGATGCTGATCAAAAGCGTGCGGGTGGCCTTTATCGTGTTCTCGTGCTTCTGTGCCGGGGGTATTTTCTTTTCGCTGTACCGCGGCCGCCTGCGACCGGATGACTAGAACCCATCTCAAAAACGCGTCTAAGGGCCCATGGCGGTGTTGCGGACCGGCTCAAAATGCTCGAATACTAACGTGTATGCTCCGCTTGTGAGCCGCCCCGCGCCTTGCCCTGAACCCTGATCCACATTTTTGATATGGGTTCTATTATTATATTACAATCCAAAATCTAAAATCGTATTTACTCGACGTTGCCTTTCAGGCCGATTTCGGCGGCCACTTCGCGCATGCCCATGATGGTGTCCGTGATCAGCTCGGAAAGCTCCACCCCCATCATTTTGGCGCCCTTTTCAATGATTGATCGATCCACGCCCGCGGCAAACTGTTTCTGCTTCCATTTCTTTTTTACCGATTTGGCTTTCATATCCAAAACACTCTTGGAAGGCCGCACCAGGGCGGAAGTGACGACCAGCCCGGTCAGTTCGTCGATGGCATACAGGACCTTTTCCATATCCGATTCGGGTTTGACATCCGTGCAAATGCCCCATCCATGACTGATCACAGCGCGGATGTATTCTTCCGGCCAGTTGTTTTCTCTCAAAATTTGTTCGGTCTTTTTGCAGTGCTGGTCCGGAAACTGCTCATAGTCCAGGTCATGAATCAGGCCGATGACACCCCATTTTTCCTCGTCCCCGCCTCGCTTGCGGGCCATATAGCGCATGACGCCTTCCACTGCCAGCGCATGTTTGATGAGGCTTTCGTTTTTGTTATAATTTTCCAAAAGGGCGAGCGCATCTTCGCGGGTCGGAATATTCGAGCTCATTTGAATCCCTCCGTCAAAAGTTAATTAAATTATAAAGATCCCCTTACACTTCACCAGCACCGCATGTTAAAATACTGGAATGCTGGAAATTTGCAATAATGGTCGCAAAAATGGCCAAGATCTATCTGATCTTCAATCAAATTTGCCGTCCCGACACTACCAAGATCCATTATTCCACAATTTCTGGTGAGTCAAGGGCTATCCTACATGGATTGATGTTATCCGTATAGAGCGTCAAACAAAAAGCCCCATCAAGAATGTATTTCCTCTTGATCCTTTTATTCTGAGCGGCTATTTTGATTTAGGCTGCACCGCAGCGCTGCAACCCGGTCGATATTTTCCGTTAGAAAGGATAGCAAGCTTGAGAACCACGCTGGATTCTTCTTTTCAGAAAATCCGCCTCCCTGAACTTTACGGTCGAAATATCGGTGCAAATTTACTGGGTTTTCTTATCATCGTCCTGCTCAACCTTTTCACACCGGTGGAATTCTTTAAAGAACAACGAGCCTTCCTCCTGGCCGGTGGCTGGTTGGTCATTCTTTCCTTTTATCCCGTGGTGGTCTGCATCGGGATCGGGCTGCAATATATTGTTCAGCGCCCGATTACTCAGGTGATCAATTATATGCGCCAGGGACTGGAAATAGAGTCTGAACGGGCGGAAAAAGCATCTCGTCGGATATTGAATTTGCCTTTGATCATCGGGCTGGTCAATTTTGCCATGTGGATCGTTTTGACGGCGCTTTTGGGCATTTTTTTTATAATTTTCAGAGATGCACCGCCTCGAATCAGTTTTTTTGTGGTATTTCGAGGGTTTATGATCGGGTACATTTCAGCCATTATCTCTTTTTTTCTGACCGAGGCCTATACCCGCCGCCGGCTGATACGGATTTTTTTCCCGGCCGGCAAACTGGCTGCTATACCGGGAACCATCAAATTGTCAATTCTCAGAAGAATACGGGTACTATACGGAGTGGGAACGCTGGCGCCGATGATTATCCTGGTCGGCACCCTTGTCTTTATTTTGTGGGAAATCGATCTGGTTTCCGTTTCTGCTGCCGATTTTGGTCGGGAGTTGCTCATTTTTTCGATTGTCCTGTGCGGTATTTTCATTTTTGTCGGCGGTCGGTTGAATGTGCTTTCAGGCAAATCCATAATACAACCCATCACCGATATGATGGTGTTGGTGCGGCGTGTGAGAAAAGGGCATTTCAAGCAAAAAGTGAGAGTGGTCTCCAATGATGAGCTGGGTGTTCTGGGCGATGGTTTAAATGAGATGACTGAGGGGCTTATAGAGCGGGATGAAATTCGCCAATCGTTGTATCTGGCAAAAGAAGTTCAGCAAACCCTTTTGCCCCGGCAACGCCCGCAACTGGATAAATTGGATGTTGCCGCCACCATTGTCTATTGTGACGAGACCGGAGGCGATTACTATGATTTTCCGGATACCAGTGAAGCCCATCCAGGAGATTTTACGGTGGCCATTGGAGATGTGTCCGGTCACGGCATTCCCGCCGCGTTGATGATGGCTACTGCCAGGGCCTTTTTGCGACAACGATCCATACTTCCGGGTACTCTGGTGGATATCGTATCCGACGTTAATCAGCAGATGGCCAGAGATTTCGAAGAGACGGGCGGTTTTATGACCCTGTTTTATCTGACCATCGATACGAAAAACAAATGTCTGCATTGGGTTCGCGCCGGACACGATCCAGCCATTTTTTATAACCCCCAAATCGACACATTTGAAGAGCTACGCGGTGACGGCATCGCTTTGGGCGTTGACATGGATGGGCACTATGCGCAATATCAGAAGACGAATCTGAA
>JASFJF010000106.1:0-10458 GCA_050122255.1 Desulfobacterales bacterium | reverse complement strand
AGTACAAGACGAGCTTTTTGTCTTTCTCGAATTTACTGCCCCAGGAGGTAAATTCTTTCGGATCTGTCCGTACGGCGCCCTGGATTTTAAACTCGGACGATTTCCAGTCTTTTCCGGAACGAACATCTAAAATTAACAGATCGGCATCCTCCAGTTTCTTTTTAAGCTCTTCTTTGGTTATGATACCGACCGATTTGGCCGACACCGGTGCGATTGACCAGGCCGATACGAGAATCACGCTTAAAAGAAAGAGAAATCCGGGTGTAAATTTTCTTTTTTTCATGACAAACCTCCCTGTGTTGAATCAGTTTTAGACGATTTTACCGGTTATTCCTAGCAGGTTGTGTTTTGGTTACAGGAGGGCGGTTCACTTTCAGTCCGATAAGGCTCAGAAGCAAGAAAAAACCAACTGAAAAAGCCAGAAATACGAGCAGAGTACGCCTATCAGGGTCGCTGAGCATCAAGACGGCGATTCCAGCTAACAGGATTGCCGCTCCTGCGGCTGGTTCCCAAAAAGCGCCGGATGAGGCCGGAGATTTTGCGCCGGTGCTCAATCTCAAGACTGTAAGGTGGACAACGGCATAATTGAGCATCCATAGCAGCAGACCGGCCCGTAGGAAAGTATCGACCGCTTCGGTTCCAGCCACACCGCTGGCCATCAACGCCGCAATAACAAGCCCCGCAAATAAAACGGTTACGGCCGGCCGCTTTTCGAAAAGACCGCCCGGTGACGGTATCAATCCCTGACGGGCATACGATCGCATCATCCGGGAAATAGATGTAAACAGGGCGTTAACCGCGGCACAGGTACCGGCAATGGCCACCAAGCCAATGATAATCCGGCCGGGTTGACCCAGAATTTTTCTGGCGGTCAGGGTGTGCGCGATGGTGGATTCGGCCAGCCGCCCTGCTTCAACGTGCTGCAGTGACACATAGCCCCATAGGCCGAATATGACCGTAATCGCTACCAGACCGCCCACGATGGTTCTATACTGATGGCCCGGGTCCCTGGCTTCCGGCCGGCTATTGACATATAAAAGGTCGAATCCGATCCAGAGCCACAACGTCAGGAAAACCGCTCGGAAATCAAAAGCCGCGCCGACGTCAGCTTTGTAAGCAAGGTCTGCTGGCGCCGCCACCAAACCCGAAATCGACAAAAGGATCAAGCCGGCAATAGCGGTGGCGCTGAAGGCGACCTGAAATATTGCGGCCACCGACGGTCCAAAGAGCTGGATGGCCATCAGGACGCCCAAGAGTATAAACGCAAAGGCGAAGTTGGGAAACCAATACAAGAAAACCTCGTTAAAAACAAAACCGGCGGTTACCAGCAGGCCGGTGCCGGCGAAAACCGTTGTGACAAAGCGGCCACTCAGCGGAATCAGCAGCGCCGGCAAGTCTCCCCAAGCGGTCCGGAAGGATGCCGATGTGTCGGCATCAGGACCCTGGCGCTTAAACAATGCGCGGTAGGAACGAACGTTGAGAATATAGACGCAAGCGCCCAAAAGCAGCCAGATACCCAGGTAACCCTGGTGTACGCCGACCAGGTTGCCCAG
This sequence comes from Desulfobacterales bacterium, assembly GCA_050122255.1. GTDB lineage: Bacteria > Desulfobacterota > Desulfobacteria > Desulfobacterales > JAHEIW01 > JAHEIW01. The sequence continues at coordinate 8,905 of JASFJF010000106.1, read as the reverse complement.
CAGGGCCAGCGTGTTCGGCGTCAACATCAGCGCTGTCAACCAGGCCAGCGGGATAATCAGAGGGAAATGCTTCGATTCTCTTAGCATCCAACACCTTTAGAACATTCAAATCAACATCAAACATTGAAGCCATCGAGCAATGCCGCCAAATAAGCAGTCGTTGTATTGGCAATTGGCAGATAAGATAAATCACGACATCCCCGAAGGCAAGTATGAATTTGGCACTGCCCTGAAGCGATCGGTACCTTTGATGTATGAGCCTATATTTTGCAGCCAATAAGCGGTATCGATTGGAAAAAATTTGGCCTTCATTGGGTTGCCGCCCTTCATTCGCCCTTGCGACTGAAATACAGATTCAGCAGCGCCAGCAACGATGTACCTACAATCAGCAAAAAAGAAATGGCATTGATCACCGGGGTGCTGCCGTCTCTGACCTGCAGGTATAAGTTAATCGGTAAGGTGGCCTCATAACCCACCAGAAACAGAGTGGTATTGAAATTTTCAAAAGACATCAGAAAGGCCACCGCACCCGCCCCGATCAGCGCCGGTCTCAAAAATTTTAAGGTGATGTGCCAGATGACCTCGAAGCGATTGGCGCCCAGATTCATGGCCGCTTCTTCCAGGGTGCGGTCGAACTTTCGCAAACGGGCGGATACCACCAGGGTCACCAAAGTAGCGATAAAGGAAAACTGCCCCAGCACCACCAGCCAGAAGCCGGGACGAAACAATTCCACATCTATCTTCCAGCTCTCCTCAAAATGGGTACCCAGCGTGTTGCTGAACAACAGAATCGATATCCCCAGAATCACACCCGGTATGACCAACGGCGCCAGCATCAGAAAATAAAGACCCTGCTTGAATCTAAAATCCTCCTGTTCAAACAGAAAAGCAGCGCAGGTACCCACCGTCAGTGACAGCAAGGTCACAAAAAATGCCACCTGGAAACTGACCCAGATACTGTCCAGATTGATTTGATCATGAAAAATACCGACCCGCTCGGGCAAATTGGCGGTAAACCACTCCAGCGTAAAACCTTTCCAGGGCAAGGATGGGAACTGAGAGTCGTTAAAGGCCAGAATGCAGGTGACCAACAGCGGCGCAAATAGAAAGACGAAATACAAAATGACATAAAGTTTGAAGCAGCGGTTATAGGTGTTAGAGGTCGGCAGTGTCCGAATCATTGCACCACCTTCTTTAGATTCTGCCGGGTCAGTTTCAGCCCCAACCAGACGACAATGGAAGACAGCACCAGCAGTAAAAAGCCGAATGCGGACCCCTGGTTCCAGTTAAAAGAGGCGATAAATTGATTATAAATTTGCTCAGTAAACCAGAGCGAGTTTTTACCGCCCATCAAATTCGGTGTCAGGTAATTACCCAGTGTCAGCATAAACACCACGATAGAGCCCGACATGATACCAGGAGTGGCATGCGGAATGATGATCTTAAATAGTATCGTCCACATGTTAGCGCCGAGATCATAGGCCGCTTCGATCAGGCTGTTGTCCAGGCTATCGAGCACCGAGACAATCGGCACCACCATAAACAACATGGATGTGTACACCAGGCCCAAAATCATGGTTGAGTCCCGGTAAAGCATTTCAATGGGTTGCTTTAAAATGCCCATTTTCAGCAAAAAATGATTGATCACCCCACTTTCCCTTAGCAGGATCATCCAGCCGTAAACTCTTACCAGCTCGCTCACCCAGAAAGGCAGTAGCAACAGGACCAGCAGAAATCCCTGATATTTAGGGTTAACCACTTTCGTAATATAAAAGGCCACCGGAAGGGCAATTACAAAAGTCAGAAAGGTAACCAGGATGGAATAAAGCGCTGTTCGCACGAAAGTCAGCCAGTAGATGGGCTCTTCAAAAAAATTTAAATAATTATTGAGACTCCACATCATCTGGCCTTCGTCGTTTTCCAGACGAAAAGACATCAACAGCAGATCGATGTGCGGCAGCACAATCATCACAAACAGCCATAGCACCACCGGCGTCAGGAAAAAAAACAATCCCCATTGCTTTTGATTCTTCATGTTGTTTCTTCACTCCTGGGGAAACAGATGCCGGACTGTTGGTCCCAGCCGATTTCAATCTTATCGTTTTTCTGGATATAATCATACTGGTGGGTTTGGGGCAAAGCGATGAGCAATTCCGTGTCGGCATCCAATGGGTTGGCCAGCAAACGACTGTTGGCGCCGTCAAAAAGCAGATCCTTAACAATAACCTCGAAACGATTCAGATTCGCCAGGCCCGCATCGGGTTGAATCAACATGGCTTCCGGACGCAGGAAAAGATCAACTTCATCGCCGGGCTGCAATTGCTGCCGAATTTTGGTCCGAAATAACCGGCCGTCGTTTGTCTCAATTTCAGCGACTTTTTGATCGCATTGCCGAATACGGCCGCACCAGGTGTTATTGTCTCCGACAAACTGAGCCACAAAAGGCGTGTCCGGGCTGTTGTATAAAATCTGGGGGGTATCGATCTGTTCAAAAATACCCTGGTTCATTACCGCCACCTGATCGGACATCACCAGGGCTTCAGACTGGTCGTGGGTGATATAAACAAAGGTGGTACCCACCTTGGCTTGAAGTTTTTTCAACTCGACCTTCATTTGTTCGCGCAGCTTCAGATCCAGCGCCCCCAGGGGTTCATCCAGCAGCAAGACTGCCGGCTCCAGCACCAGGCATCGTGCAATGGCCACCCGTTGTTTCTGTCCGCCGGAAAGCTGATCAACTTTTTTGTCAGCAAAGCCGACAAGATCCACACGCTCCAGGATTGCATTGACCTTATTTTTAATGGTGGTTTTATCATCTCCGCGCCTGTGTAAACCAAAAGCAATGTTTTCCCCGACATTCATCATAGGAAATAGAGCCAGATGTTGAAAAATCAGGTTGACCGGGCGCTTGTTGGGGGGGATGCCGTGCATGCTTTTGCCGCGAATTTCGATGGTACCGGCAGAGGGCTCAGTCAGCCCAGCAACCATCCGCAACAGGGTCGTTTTGCCGCAGCCGGAGGGCCCCAGAATGGAAAAAAAGCTGCCGTCGGCAACCTCAAAGGATACGTTGTCAACCGCCACAAAATCATCGAAGGTTTTGGTGACGTCCTTAACCGCTAAGTCAATTTGCATAAAAAACCTTCTGACGAAGCTTTTTTATTTGAAAACAAAATAATGGGATAAGCGGAAAAAAATCATTCACTTAAAATGGAATATTTCCACTTATGACCCGTTATTCCATTAAATCCACTTCGATGCTGACATCGCTAGCCAAAATCTATGATAGGTAATCTGGATTTTGCACGAGTTGGAGGCTTTCATATGCAAGGCATTTAAGGCCGAGGCTATAGTCAACTATGCCTCGGCCTTAATAACGCAGCAGATGGATAACTCCGGCTCGCCCTTCGGGTGAAAATTAATGAGATAAAATGGTTTTCAGCCTTTATAACTTACCGGTATTAAAGTTTACTTCTAAGTTGCTTAACGCGCAGCCAGTAAAAAGATTGACAAAATCTCATTAATTTTCATGCGAGATTCAGATTTTACTTGGCGGCCTTTACCTTGTCCAGAATTTTACCTTCGATTTCCTCAAGCTTCGCCGGCACAGGTGGATACCATTTGATATTGTCAATTGCTTCCTGTGGAAAGCAGCGTTCAAAATTTCCGCGGATGTCAACATTCGTCAACATAATCGCCCCCTTGGAGGCCGTACCGTATTTTTCCATATTGGTAAACTGGGCTGCATTTTCCGGCTTGAGCATGAAGTTAATCCATTTATAAGCCGCATCCACATTTTTGGCCTTGGCCGGAATGGCAAAGGTATCGATCCACCCCAGCGCGCCGCTTTTGGGAGCGACAAAGTCGATATCGGAATTTTCCACATGTAGTTTCCAGCCACCATTATCCCAGGCCATCGCCAGGTGCACTTCTTCTGAGCGCATGGATTCCAGCAAGGCATCCCCATTGGTCCAGTAATTTTTAACAATCGGTTTGGCATCGATCAGGGCCTGGCCGACTTTTTCCATCAATGCCTGGTAAGCGTTGACGTCACTGTATTTGGCAAAAGGGTCATCCCCCATTGCAAAAGCAATGGCAATCAGGGTCGGCCTTTTGAGGCGGTAGCTGACCCGGCCTTTGTATGCTTCGTTGAGCAGATCCGAATAATCTTTGGCCTCGGCCGCAAATTTACGGTTCACAACTAAACCGGATGTTCCCCAGCAAAAGGGCACACCGTAAGATTTAACATCGACCATGGTATTTAACTGCACGGCCTTGAGCATAGAAGGAATAATCTGAGCCGTATTCACCTTAGTCAAATCAATCGGTTGATAAATCTTATATTTTTCCTGAACCGAAGCGATGCGGTCCTGGCTGGGTTGGGCCAGGTCGAAACCGGCGCCACGGGTGGCGCGCAATTTGGCGATCATTTCCTCATTGTTGGAATACGTCACCTTGACGGTTATTCCGGTTTCCTTTTGAAACTTATCTACCAGATTTTTGGGCGCATACCCTTTCCAGGTCAGCAAGGACAATGTTTCTGCTGCGTACAGACCGCCGGTGAATACAACTACAAAAGCAGAAATAATGCCTAAAACAAGAATGGTCTTTTTAGTCATAGTGTTCCTCCTTTTCATTAATTTGATTAAAATTTGTTTAAATCCTAATCTACCCCCACAGAAAAATGAAAAAAGATAGAAGCTATCTCAAAAATAGTATGTCGCGCCCATGAAGAAGGCGTGGGCCGACGCAAAAGCGCAGCATACAACGGAGTATGTGAGCATTTTCGCAGGGGCTGGGGAGGGGGCCCCAGGCCCTGCCAACAAGACAACTATTGGGCGTTAGGTGCATTTTTGAGATAGCTTCTGCAAACAGACGAAGACCCAATTATTGAAGCATCCCCGTGTGAGAACAGCAATTCAACTATCGGTTGAAGACCGTATTCGATGCAAGCTGACAACTATTACATTACGAAAAAGTTGTGTTATTCGGCTGCGTCAGCTATTTAGAAAGGACATTTTTTTCTCAAATATGAAATCCAAAAAACCAAGTTTTCGGTAAAAAGTCAATCGATATATTAAAATTTGACAGCCGGATCTTAGCATGGTAATCGCTGGCGGCTATACCGACATACCGTTTTGGATTCAAGCGCAATGCCGGTTCTGATAACCCGCTGCGGCCGGAAAAAAATACTTTTCAACCCGTAATTTTTATTTTATAAAGGCCATTTCGCAAATATAGAATATTATAGTTAAATCACAAATTGGCGCTCACTCAGAAAAAAGATGAAAAAGTCGAAACTAATCGTCTTTGATATGGATGGTGTCCTGATCGATGTATCCGGTTCATATCGCGAAACAGTTCGCCAAACCGCAAAACTTTTTTTTAATATCGCTCCATCGTCTGAAAAATTACCGGAGCCTCTTTTTCCGCTGGCCGATTTAGCTGCAGTCAAGCAAAGTGGCGGACTAAACAACGACTGGGATTTATCCTGCCTGATCATCAATCTGCTGTTTAACCAGATTGAAAAACCACCGGTTTATCGGAGCAAAGACCCCTGGGTGCAATATCAGGAGACCATCAGCCAGTGCGATGTGGGCGCACTGGGGGATTTTTTAGGATCGACTCCAAAGCCGTTATCGGTTATGCTACAAAGAGCTGGTAAAACGAAGAATGCGCTTATTTATGGTCTATACACAGGGGATGTGGGCAGCGGCAACATCATCAAGCAAATTTTCCAGGAAGTGTATTTGGGTAAGGACCTTTTTAAAGCCACCTACGACCAAACGCCCAGATTTTACCGCGGCGATGGTTTGATCCGTCGCGAAGCGCTACTGACGAACAAAGGCTTTCTTGAAGAATTGGCCGCAGAGCATGTGCTGGCGATTGCCACCGGCAGACCCAGAGCCGAAGCGGATTATCCGCTGGATCGTTTTGGCATCCGCAAGTATTTTACCCGTATCATGGCGCTTGAGGACTGCCTTGAACAGGAGAAGAGAATTTTAATAACAGAAGGCCAAAAGGTTTCTCTGAGTAAGCCTCACCCCTATATGCTCGATGCCCTGGCAGCAGAAACTCAACTTCCGGTTGCTGAGTATGTTTACATCGGCGACATGCCCGATGATATGCTGGCCGCAAAAAGATCGGCAACCGGATACAAAGGCATTGGAATGCTGTTGTCGACCCCTGACAAAGCCCTCCTAAAAGCAGACCTACTTAAAGCAGGTGCCGATAGCATTATCGAAGATTTTGACCAATTAGGAAGATTACTTGAATCAGATAAGATCTAAACTCTGCCTTAATATAATTGGCAATTATCGATGCGGCGAATTTTGCCGCCCTGCAAAGCAAGAGTATGGCCACATGCTATTGGTTTGTGAAATAATCCTAGAGTCAACAATCTCGTTTTTTAGAAAGATCCAGTTCAATTTTTCAACAGGGCAACGGGCTGAACGGATGGCGGTTAACCCAGTATTTTTTTACGTTCGGGATCGTAGAGGGCACGTTCGGGCTCGCAAGTGGCGGGGTAGATTTTTTTGTAGCATTCTATTTCATAGCTGTTGGCCGGATCGGCTTTTTCAGGCGGCAGATAGCCATATGCAATGGTTTTGGCGACGCTGTATCCATATCCGGCAGTGGTCGTCACACCGATGACCTGGCCCTTGTGCAGAATAGGTTCGCTGCCCCGCAGCATAACCGGCTGATCAGCGTCTATTGTAAAGGTGCACAGTTTCCAGCGCGGGCCTTGCTTTTTTAATTTGGCCAGAGCCTCACGACCGATAAAATCACTCTTGTTCAATGCCACGCAAAAATCCAGCCCGGCATCATAGGGCGTATATTCAGGCGTTAATTCCGCCCCCCACAGACAATAGCCTTTTTCCAGGTGCAAAGTATGGATGGCCCGGTAACCCGCGTTGCAGACCCCCAGAGGTTGGCCGGCTTCCCAGAGGCTCTCGTAAACATGAGCGGCGAACTCAGCCGGCATGTAAAGCTCATAGCCCAGCTCGCCTACATATGTAATCCGCAATGCCGTGACGGGGGCGCTGCCGATGATCAGGGTTTTGCATTTTCCATGGCCAAAATTCTCATTACTGACGTCGTTGTTTGAGAGCTTTTCAAGCAATTGGCGGGAAAGCGGACCGATTACATTGATCACTGCCAGTCCGGCGGTCACATCTTTAAAAGAAATGCTACCGTCAGCAGGCAGGTGTTTTTTGATCCATTCAGCGTCATGGCGTCCGAAAGCGGTGCCGGTGACCACAAAAAATTTGTCATCGGCAAGCCGGGCAATGGTTAGATCACATTCGATCGTACCGTGCGCATTGCATAACTGGGTATAAGTGACACTGCCAACCGGTTTGTCGATGTCGTTGGCCGCCAGCCAGTCCAGAAAATCAAGTGCTTTGGGACCTTGGATTTCAAACTTGCAAAAAGAAGACTGATCGATCAAGACCACCTTCTCGCGGGCAGCCAGATGCTCGTTGCCGACATGCGCAAACCAGTTGGGAATGCCAAAAGTTAATTCGTCAACGGGCTCGATGCCATCGGGTGCAAACCAGTTCGGCCGTTCCCAGCCATATTTAGCGCCGAAGACTGCGCCTTTTTCTTTAAGAAGCGCATACAAAGGCGTTCGCCGAATTCCTCGCGCCGATTCGTGTTCCTCATTGGGCCAATGGATAGCATAGTGCTTGCCGTATATTTCACGGGTGCGCTCCAGGTTGTATGAGCGGCTAAGATGGTGCGGCCCGAGCCGGCGAATGTCCAGTGGCCAAATATTCAAGCTGGGTTCACCTTCGATGATCCATTCGGCCATCATTTTACCGGCTCCTCCGCCTGCTGCTATGCCAAAGGCATTGAAGCCCACGGCCACAAAACAATTATCCAGCTCCGGTGCCGGTCCCATGATGGCATTGCCGTCCGGTGTGAAAGCTTCGGGTCCGTTAATGAGTTCGGAAATACCAGCCGTTTGCAAACAGGGAGTGCGCTGCATAGCCGGTTGGGCCAGCTGCATAAAATGATCGGTGTTGGAATCGAGCAGGCGTGAGGAAAAATCATCAGGCACGCCATCAACGGCCCAGGGAATCCCGTTTCTTTCATAGCCACCCATTACCAGCCCACCGACTTCTCCCTTGTAGTAAATCAGATTGTCCTTGTCGCGTATGGTCGGTATATCTGACGGAATCCCATCAATTACTTCGCTGACCAGATATTGATGCTGAAAGGGCACCACCGGTGTATTGACCCCTAGCAGGCGCCCCATCTGGTAGCCCCACATCCCGCTGCAGTTTACAACGATTTCACACCGGATATTACCGCGTGTGGTTTTAACAGCCGAGACTCTTTTACGGTCAAATTCAAACCCGGTCACCAGGGTATGGCGATAGATGGTGACCCCCTGATTGCGGGCTCCCCTGGCCAGTGCCTGAGTGATGCCTGACGGATCGGCCTGCCCATCGGTTGGCATGAAAGCAGCACCGATAAGACCGTCCAGAGAAATAATCGGACAAAGGTCATATGCCTCCTTGGGTGTGATCATGTGCATTTCCAGCCCAAAACTGCGCGCGGTGGTGGCTCCTTTTTTGAGTTCCAATATGCGTTCGGTTGTGCTAGCCAGATGCAGACAGCCGGTTTCTTTCCATCCTGTGTGCAAACCCGTTTCGGCTTCAAGCTGCCCGTAGAGATCGACACTGTATTGCAGCATGCGCGTGAGGTTGCGATCCGAACGCAGCTGGCCCACCAGCCCGGCGGCGTGCCAGGTGGAACCGCTGGTCAACTCATCTTTTTCGAGCAGCACCACATCCTGCCAGCCCATCTTCGCCATATGATAGGCGGTACTGCAGCCAATAATACCGCCACCGATAATGACAACCTGCGCGCTGTCTCTCATTTTAAAAGATTGCCTGTGATTTTT
>JASFJF010000105.1:0-10458 GCA_050122255.1 Desulfobacterales bacterium | reverse complement strand
GAATATATCTGCTGAGCGATCGTAGGTAATCTGATTTAGCGTAAACGATGTTGGTTTGATAGCAACCTGGACGGGCAAGTTGACAAGCAACTCCTTTCGGTTTGGATAGCCGACGATCAATATGTCTTTTTGGCGCAGGCTTGTTGGGTCAAGGGTGCTTTCCTTGGCAATTTTATACTGTTTGATACCCAGGGAGCGCAGCAGCATGCGGGTGGCGCTCTTAACATCCGGCTCGATATGATCGGTCATCAAAACCAGCAGCGAGCGCGAACTCTTTAAGGAATTTATGGCCGGGGGGATTTCGCCAGGAAAAAGCTTCCGAAGGATATCGGCATCCGGATCCGCCTGGAGCCTGAGCGGCCTGGTGGGACTGACGATCTGAAAGCGGGTCTCTTTATCCGTCACCCGGATGTTTTGCGAAATGATTTGATCACGGCTTTGCAGCGCCAGATTCAATTCAAAGCTGAATTCGGGATTTCGTTGTACGATATGCCCTTCGACGGTCCATGTATCGCCGGTTTGACGGGATCGTACCGCATTCAGTTGGAATTGGGGCGCGCCCTTGCGGAATACCCATTGATCAAAAAATTTCGCCAACGATCTTTTGGCTCGGACCTCAAATGCCTTTCGCAAGTCGATCCAGGACGTCGGTTTAAAAAGACGGTCCCGGTAAAGATCCTTAAGCGCTCCCCAGAACGCGTCATCGCCCAGCTGCCGCCGAAGCATATGAAACACCATGGCTCCCTTGTCATAACCGATGGTTTTGGTGGTCGGACTATGGCGGCTCTGAAATTGATGCAATGCAAAATCCTGGACCGGTTTGACCAGGGTGGCGTAGTTGCGTAAAATTTGCTGGCGGTATAAACGGGCTTCTGTATCGGATTTCATTTCCTTGTAGAGATAATCGGCCACGTAGGTTGTTAGTGCCTCGCTCCAGTTGCCGGAGGCATAGTCCACCAGCACCCCGTTGCCCCACCAGCAGTGGGCGATTTCATGCCCCAGACTGGTATGAATGATAAACGGCAGCCGCAATACCCTGCCACCGATCAGGGTATAGGAAGGAAAACCGTAACCGGTTGGGAAGAAATTTTCGACGACGGCAAACTTGTCAAATGGATAGGGGCCAAAAAGATCCTGATATAGCTTCAGATACCTGGCTGTTGCCTCGAGGTAGGCCCCGGCCAGGTGATCGGTTTCTTTGAAAAAGTAGGTCGCCGCGGCGATCTTGCCCACCTTTTTCTGCCGCACGATGTAGGGCCCGACTGAAAGACTGAGGCCTCTGATGGGATCTTTAATCCGCCAGGTGGATACAGACTTCCCGTTTTGCGTTTGATGCCCTTGCAGCTGTCCGGCCGTCACCGCCAGCATGCCCCTGGGCGCGATGGCTTTTAATTCAAAAGTAGAATCACCACCTGTCCATCGGGGATACCAGCCCGAGCCGGCCAGCAGTAAACTGCCGCGTTCCGAGATCGTGGCACTGACACCGTACCCGGGATTGTCGGTATTTACCGGACGGACTGGAGCGGGATCGTCAAAGACGGCTGAATAGCCGATGCTGATCTGGGTTGCCGAATTCTGGTTGCCGGGGTGCAAATTTACTTTTAGCAAATTATCTTCAAAGTCGAATTTGAGTGGCTTGCCGTTTTTCGTCACTTTCAGGTGTTTGGCCCGGGGAGTGAGTTTGAACGTAAGACTGTCAGGCGGGCCTGCATCTATCCTTACTTGATCCTGGACCTGCAACCGGTATTCGTTCGGAAACAGCTCGACTGTGAGTTGATGATGAGCACCGCCTTGAGCGGCTCGGGTTGTAGATACGCTCACAGCGAATGTGATCGCCAGAATGACAGCGGTCGCAGCGGTCGTGATACGTAACCCGGGAAGTGGTGCCCGGCTGTCTGCTTTGCATCCGCATTTCGCAATTGATGGTTTGATTCTCATTATCTGACTTTCTACAAATGGTGCCGGGGTGAAAGTTTTGTAAAAAATGACGTTGCTTGTTTGACCGCCGGCCTGATGTTTTCAAACAATTTAAGTATTCTGCTGAATATGTCAAAATACTGCAGGTATTCGATAGCGAAATCGTGCACTGTCTGATTTGTGCCAAATTCAAATACTGTCCGGCAACAGATGATGTGGCCCCATGGTTAAATTCCTGCCCGGCGGGGCGATAGTGGTGAAAGCGTTTACCACAGCACTTTAATGGTTATGTTTATGCGGTAAAGACAGATTCAGAGGGGAAATATGGCAAAGCAACGAAAAGCAAGCCAAGGCCAGTATGTGCGTAAAGAAACCTTTTTAATGGTCTCGCTGTTGTGTTTGGCAGTGGGCTTTTTCGGTGGCGTCGTCTTTGCGGTTTTGAAATCCGATTCGCGTACAGCGGTCTCGTCTGTACCGCCCCAGATGGGAGCCCCTTCACCGGCGGGATCCGATCGAATCGCCGCCCTCAAACGGCAGGCTGAGACAGAACCCAATAACGCGAATGCCTGGACACAGCTGGGGAACGCTTATTTTGATTCCGAACAGCATCAAGCATCCATCGACGCCTATCGCAAATCGCTGGAGCTGAATCCCAATAATGCCAATGTCTGGACCGACATGGGCGTTATGTACCGGCGCAGCGGCAAGCCTGAAGAAGCCATAAAAGCCTTTGATCAGGCCATCACTGTTGACCCCCAACACGAAGTGTCCCGCATGAATAAAGGTATCGTTTTGCTGCATGATCTCAATGATGCCAGCGGCGCCATCAAAGCCTGGGAGGGGCTGCTGCAGGTGAACCCGATTGCCGTAGCGCCCAACGGTATATCCATCGATCAAATGGTCATGCAGCTCAAAAAGCAGCAGGCGGGTCAAGCGACGCAATCCCAATAGGGATGCCGGGGAGGTTTAGACTCGCAGGCTTTAAATCGGGTACGCTTCATGGCTTTCAAGCCAAAGTCTTTTGGCTCTGATTATGGCCTATGAGCTTTGGGCTAAGCGCTTTTTTGACGATGATCATAAATGTGTCGAATCTCTTCTTGTGAGAAATGATAGCGCGTATTGCAAAAATGGCAGCACATTTCGAGCGGGAAAGGGCCTTCATTACAAATATCCTGCAACTGATCTTCCGGCAGCATCTTTAAAATAGTTCGCAAGCGCTCGGGGCTGCAATGACACATAAACTCGATGCGCTTGTCGGCCAGAAACCGGGGCGCATATTTTTTAAACGCCGCCTTTATCAACGTTTCCGGTTTAAGCCCTTTTGTAAAGGCTTCACCCAAGGAAGGAAACCGGACAACCAATTCCTCCAGCTCCGCGGCCAGGCTTTCATCGGCTCCAGGCATAGCCTGCAGGAACAGCCCTCCGGCCCCGGTCACTTTCCCCTCTTTGTTGTATTTAATGCTCAGGTTAAATGCGGTCGGGATCTGCTCGGATGTCAAGTAGTAGTTGGCCAGGTCCTGGGCAATATTGCCGTACTGCAGTGCGATTTTGCTGCTAAACGGTTGCTTGGCATCCGCCATGTTGCGGATAACAGTTAGAAATCCGGCACCGAAAAAAGGGGAGAGATCAAAATTTTGCATGGGCCTGTCGATCGGGATCGGGACGTTTTTCAAAAACCCGCGGACCTCGCCGAAAGTGTTGGCTTCCACGGTCAAGCCCTCGATCGGCCCCGAGCATTCGATTTTTAAACTGACACTTTCAATGCCCTTTATATTCGCCGCCATCAACCCCACACCCAGATAGGCGCGCCCCAGTACCAGAGTTTCCAGAATACCCAGCTCGTGGTTGGCGCGCATTTCGTTGACCATATGGGTGCCGTGCAAGACCGCACCGCGAACAACACCGTCGGCCAGCAAAAAATTGTAGAGGCGATCTTTGGCGCTGGCCAATAACCGCTGCTTGAGTGATTCAACCGGAAGCTTTTTTTTGATCATGGTTTATCATCCTGCCTTTTTTGCGCCGCTACAGAGACCGGTGCCGGCATGATCTGGCCTTCTGCTACGATATAAACGCGATCCCTGGCAGACGGGCGTATAAGGTGATGTCCGCTGAAACTGCCAAACGCCGGCAAAATAGCATAGTCCGGTGTGAAATAAAAACAGGCGAAGCGTTCCCGATACCGTCCTTTGCCTTTTAAGCGGACAGCCGGGTGGACATGCCCGGCAATCGTGTAGCGGTTGGACTGTTGACCGGGTTGGTGCGAAAATACGATGGGACCAACGCAGTATATGTCTCGGATACGGTCAATTTTTAATTCCAACGGCGGGTCGCCGGCGCCACGGTCATGATTGCCCTGAATCAACTGAATTCTAAGATCTGAAAACTCTTTGCGCCACTGCTGTAATTCGTGCAACACGAGGCGACTTTTGCTACTGGTTGAGTGGATCAGATCGCCCAGGATGACCAGCTGCCGGGGTTGATACAAACGGATCAAATCCGCCAGCCGGTCAAGGTCATGACAGGTGGTTCCGCGCGGGATAGCAATACCGTGCGAACGAAAGCTGGCCGCTTTGCCGAAATGTGGATCGGCAATTAGCAGCATCTGCTGCTCCTCCCAGAAGGCAGCGCGCTGCGCTGTCAGCAGGAAATGATTCTGATGTATAGTGTGCCAGGTCGATTGCATTTTTTAATACGAAAATACGCCTTGATTCTATGCCACCAAATTATTCGGATATCGGTCGTGAGCATTTGAGCGGAGCTTATGTCGCCCGGTCAGCCACCGATTCAAGCCGTAACTGCATCTTGCGGACCCGATCGACCAATTTTTCAGTGCTCACCTTGGCCCGCAATCGATTGACCATGATGGGAAAGGCCAGCGGCGTGGGGTGCCGGACATCGACAATGCGAACGCAGCATTGCGACATCTTGTCCAGAGTGGCCGTTAAGCGCTGCTTTTCCAGCTGGTTTTCGAGAACTTCGCGGTTGGCCTGCGCCACCAAAAAATTGTCTGGATCATAGCGCTTGAAAACATTAAAAATCAGGCTGCTGGATGCCTGAATCTGACTGCTTTTCTTTGGCCGGCCGGGATATCCTTGAAAGACCAGACCCGCAATTCTGGCAATTTCGCGAAACTGTCGTCGGGCCATTTCAGATACATTGACACTTTGTAAAATATCCTCCAGCAGGTTATCGCTGGCCAGCAGTGACTTCACATTTGATTGCTGTAACGGTATGATGTCATCAGACAAAAGCTCGAAGCCGTAGTCATTGACGGCCATGGAAATCGTGAGCGGTTTCAGTTTCGACAGACGATAGGCCAGCAGCGCAGCCAAACCCTCGTGCGTTAAATAGCCCTCAAACGGGTAAATAAAAAGATGAAAGCCATCACGGGATTTGAGGCGCTCGATCAGCAGCGTAGTTTCATCCGGAAGCAGCGACCATCGCGCCTGCAGATCCAGCAAGGGTTTAACAGCAGTCAATTCTATTGTGCCGCAACGCTTCCGATCGGCGCGTTTTAGTTGCTGTTGCACAGCGTAGGCCAGCTGGCTTGACAGTGGCATGCGGCCTCCCATCCATTGCGGGACCGGTCCCTTGAGCGAGCCTGCTTTCTTGACCAGCACGGTCATGTCTTTAACCTTGATGAATTCCAGCCGATGGCCGGCAAAAATGAAATGGTCACCTTTTTTCAGCCTGGAAGCAAAGCTTTCTTCAATGCTTCCCAACCGGCGGCCATTACGATATTTAACGGCCATAGCGGCATCACTGGTAATGGTGCCGATGTTCATACGATGTCTCTTGAGGATCTCCCTGGTGCGCACCTGGTAGCTGCCGTTTATGCGGATCAGGCGCGAATATTCGGGATAAGCCTTGAGCGTCGGCCCGCCGCTGGTCACAAAGTCCAGGACCTGCTCGAACTGATGCCGGGTCAACTGACTGAATGCATGGGTGGTCTTGATTTCCCGGTAAATATTTCTGGCTGAAAACCCGTCGCCGGCAGCCATGGTGATGAGATGCTGGGACAGGACATCCAGCGGGTTGATGACCGGGTATCGCAGCTCGATGTTGCCCTCGGCAATGGCCTGTCTGGCCGCCGCGATTTCGACCAGCTCCAGTGTGTTCGTAGGCACGCAGGTGACGCGACTGCACTCGCCCGGCTGATGGCCGCTGCGGCCGGCGCGCTGCATCAAACGCGCAATGCCCTTGGGGCTGCCGATCTGGATCACGCGGTCGACCGGTAAAAAATCGACTCCCAGATCCAGACTCGAGGTGCAAACCACACATTTCAACTGGCCCTGCAGCAGTTGCCCTTCGACAAACTGGCGCTTTTTTTTGTCCAGCGAGCCATGATGCAGGGCCATGCGGCCCGCCCAGTCGGGTCGGGCTTCCAGTATGGCCTGGTACCATGTTTCGGTTTGAGAGCGTGTATTGGTAAATACCAGGGTACTGCCGGCTTCTGCAATTGTTTCGACGACCTGCGGCAACAGCCTGGTGCCCAGATGTCCGGCCCAGGGAAAGCGCTCGATGTGTTCGGGCACAATGCTTTCAACGGCGATATCTTTAGGCACCAGCCCCTGTATTTTGCGCCCCAACGCAGCCCGATGCCCCAACAACACCTGCATGGCGGTATGGGTGTTGCCCAATGTTGCCGAAAGTCCCCAGATTCTAAGCTGAGGACACCAGCCCTGCAG
This sequence comes from Desulfobacterales bacterium, assembly GCA_050122255.1. Lineage (GTDB taxonomy): Bacteria > Desulfobacterota > Desulfobacteria > Desulfobacterales > JAHEIW01 > JAHEIW01. The sequence continues at coordinate 3,853 of JASFJF010000105.1, read as the reverse complement.
GCGGGCCATGGCCAGCTGGGCCAAAACCCCGCGCTTGCTGCCCATCAGCTCGTGCCATTCGTCGACAATAATGGTTGACAGCGAATTGAATTTAGGCTGTGCTCCGGGATATGAAAGCAGGAGCGAAAGACTTTCCGGGGTGGTGATAAGTACGGTGGGCAATCGCCTTTGCTGTCGGGCCCGCACCGAGGCGGGGGTATCGCCGGTGCGCGTTTGCACCTTCCAATCCAGCTCAAAATATGCAATCGGTTTGCGCAGGGCCAGGCCAATATCGGCCGCCAATGCGCGCAGCGGGGTCAGCCACAGGACTTTTAACGGCCTCATCTCTTCCTGTTTGCCTTCAAGTCGACCCTTGGCTTTGTGGCTTTTGTGCCTTTCGGTCAGTGCTGCAATCACCGGGCCCATAAAGGCGGCATAGGTTTTCCCGATACCGGTGGGTGCATGAATCAGACCGCTATGGCCCTGCAGGTAGGCCTGCCAGGCCTGGATCTGGAAGTCAAACGGCTGCCAGTTTTGCGATCGAAACCAGCGCATCACCTGTCCAAATGCCGGTCGAAATTGCTTCGCAAGTGCCGGTTGGGGTTCGCTCATCTTTCCTCAAATACTAAACAACGGTCAGCAGTGATTTTAGGGTTTGTAACGAATCGGCATCCTGAATTTTTTTGTCGGTTCGCCAGCGCGATATGCGTGGAAATCGAACGGCAATGCCGGATTTGTGCCGGGATGACCGGCGGATATCTTCAAAGGCGATTTCAAATACCAGCTCCGGCTCAACCGAGCGCACCGGCCCGAAGCGCTCAAGGGTATGGGACCGAACGAAGCGGTCCACCAGGCGAATTTCCGCGTCGGTCAACCCTGAATAGGCTTTGGCAAATGGCACCAATTTATCTGCATCCCAGACGGCGAAAGTGTAATCGGTGTAGAGGCCGGACCGCCGTCCGTGGCCACGCTGGGCGTAGAGCAGCACGGCATCGATCATCAGTGGATCTACCTTCCACTTCCACCAGTCACTCCGCCGGCGACCTACGCGGTAGGGGGAAGACAGGCGCTTTAACATCAGACCTTCGACGCCCCGGCTGCGCGCTTGCTCCCTGGCTTCGGCCAGCTGCTGCCAGCTGCGGGCTGTGACCGGCGATATCCTTAACAACCGTTCCTGCGGCAAAGCGGCCAGGGTCTGGGTCAGGGCCTCAAATCGCTGCGTGAGGGCGCGGTCGCGAATATCGTTTCCATCGACTTCCAGAATATCATAGGCCATCAGTATCACCGGCACCTCTTTAAGCAGTTTCGGGCCGACATGTTTGCGGCCGATGCGGCGTTGAAGCTCCGAAAAATTTAAGGGCTGATCATTTTGCCAGGCCAGGATCTCACCGTCCAGCACGGTTCCATTCGGCAATTCTTGAGCGACCTGCACGATTTCCGGAAATTTATCCGTGACCAATTCCTCTCCCCTGGACCAGATAAAAATTTTCTCATTGCGCTTTATCACCTGGGCGCGAACCCCGTCCCATTTCCATTCAGCCTGCCAGTTTTCAATGGCTCCCAGCTTGTCTGCTTCCCGATCAAGCGGATAGGCCAGATAAAACGGGTATGGCCGGCTGATGTTCGTATCGCGCGTATCGGTCGACAGGATCTGTCTGTAAGTTTCGGCATCGGGCGTCCATTCGCCCATCAAACGATGTGCAATCACAGCAGCATCGATACCACTCATCTGCGATAACGCCCGGGTGACCAGACGCTGGGAAACGCCTACTCGAAAGGCACCAGTGATCAGTTTGTTACACACAAATCGCTGCGGGTTGTCCAGCTCCTGCCAGGCGCGCACAATTGCGTGTTGCTGAACGGCTTCGTCTTTTCCACGCAGGGGCAACAGGATTTCCTCAACCCAGACGTGCAAAGGCCGGTTTTGTACGCGGGCGCTCAATGGCAGCACCAGGGTAATCGTCTCCGCCAGATCCCCGACCACATCATAGGAGGCAGCAAACAACCAGTCAGGAATGCCGGCCAGCCGGGCGGCCCATTTTTTAAGCTTTCGGGTTGGAACCACCTGCCGCGGCTTGCGGCCGATCAAAAAATGGATGGCCCAAGCGGCATCTATCGGGGGCGCCTGCTGGAAATAATCCACCAGGGCCTGAACTTTCAGATTGGTCCGGGTGGTTTCATCCAGGGCCGTGTATAATTGCGAAAATAGTTTCATGAAGATAGCGCTTTTCGAATATGAAAGCAGGCGACGGTTTATGCCTCTGTGCGATCGATTCCGCTGCTGAACCGCGTGTCGACCTGACGGGCGTTTAAACCCTGTTCTCTCAAATACTGAACCACCTCGGTTGAGTAGCCGTGTGTTACCCAGACGTTCTCAGCTTCACTGGCCATGATGGTGCCAATCAATCCGCTCCAATCAGAATGATCCGAAAGCACAAAGCCCCGATCGACGGCTCGTCGCCGGCGCATACCGCGGATCTGCATCCATCCGGAGCTAAAGGCCTTGCTGATAGCGGCAAATCTTTTCATATATGCCGGCGTATCGGCTGACGGGGGTGCCACCACCATGGCTCCGACAAAATCGTTTTTGTCCTCTACAGCTGCTACGTGGCGGGTGGCCGGCAGTGAAATACCCGCCTGTCGATAGCGTTGATTGACGTTTTCAACCGCGCCGTGGGTAAAAACCGGACCGATGGTGGTGTCCAGGCCGGCAATGACCCGCTGGGCTTTGCCCAGCGAATAGGCGAATAATACACTGGTTTTTGCCTGGGCCTGGTTGGACCGCCACCAGCCGTTGATGTCTGCGAAGATGTCAGCTTGTGGTTGCCACTTGAAGACCGGCAGGCCAAATGTCGATTCGGTCACGAACGTATGGCATTTGAGCTGCTCAAAGGCAGCGCAGGTCGTATCCTTTTCGATCTTATAATCGCCGGATACCACCCAAACCTCGCCTTTGTATTCGATTCTGATCTGGGCCGATCCAAGAACGTGCCCGGCCGGATGCAATGATACAGAGACACCGTTGAGCGCCACCGTTTCGCCATAGGCCACTGGCTGCAGACGGATGTCTTCACCCAGGCGCAACCGCAACAGGGCCTCGGCGTCTCTGGCGGCCAGATAGCGCCCGCAATCCGGCCGGGCATGATCGGCATGCGCATGGGTGATGACGGCCCGATCAATCGCCTGCCAGGGATCGATGTAAAAATCGCCGGGCCGGCAGTATATGCCGGCCGCAGTCGTTTCGAGAAGCTTGTTTTTCAACATGGTCTAACCGCTCACAGATTGATTTTTTCCATGGGTTAACATAATATCCTACAAGGCCTTTGCAATCAATTAATCTGTTAGATGGCATATCGGCGCCTATTTTTGAACTCAGCAATTCATCTGTCTACAGTTGCCACTTAAATGTAAGCAGTCTGAATCGGTCGGCAAAGGCCTGACATCTGATAGCTTGCAGAGGCAATATACCCGATAGGCGCTAAGGTCCCAAAATGGAAATCCGTGCTGAAAGGGTGATCATCGTGGGAGCTGGCATAGCCGGTCTGAGCTGTGCCCGGCGACTGCAAAAGGCCGATATCCCGTTTCTCATTGTCGAGGAATCGGATCGCATCGGCGGACGCGTGAAGACTGATCAAATCGATGGATTCTTACTGGATCACGGTTTCCAGGTTCTGCAGGATGCCTACCCCGAAGCCCGGCGACAGTTAAATACGAAAGCCTTGGATTTGCGCCCCTTTTCGCCCGGTGTCATCATCCGGGCCGGAGGTCAATTTTATCGCCTGGCCGATCCCCGGCGCATGCCCCAATGTTTAAAGGAGACTCTGCGGGCGCCGATTGGCACCTTTTCAGACCGCCTGAAACTGGTGCGCTTAAG
>JASFJF010000104.1:0-10487 GCA_050122255.1 Desulfobacterales bacterium | reverse complement strand
CTTCGGCGGTCCAAACACCAGTAAAGCAGCGGCATGAATAAAAGGAAAAACTCCAGATTTCCCAGGAGGGTCAGCGTTTTAAACGGCAAATCCAGACCGGGACTGAATTGCTGAAACCAGCGTATGACCGCAATGCCCCAATCTAATATTTCGCTCGACTCTGGCATGATAGTGGATTCAACCGTTCCCGGCGACAGATACCCTGTGCCCTTGGACCCATTCGTTATTTTCGGTATGCTGCTCTATCCCTCAGGGTGTACCCTTGCGAGGAGACGCGTAGTGCGGGCAAAAGAAATCTAATGTTAGGGTTGCCAGACAATTTTCCGGTTTTCAAAATCAATATTGTAGTTGAAATTCCTCAGAATATTCATACCCAGCAGTCCGTTATGGGCGACAGCCGCTCCCTCGTGGTTGATAATCAGAATGCTGGCGCCTTGTAGCTTATGGGGCCCAATTTTGATGACGTCGACTTTACCCATCTCGGTATAAATTTGCTGGCCTCCGGCTACCTGAGACAGCCCCTTTTTAAGGGCGATGATGTTGAGTTGGCTGGCAATTTCACGGTGAATGACGGTTTGCGATGCACCGGTATCCAAAAGCAACAGGGTTTCCACTTCAACACCATTGTTTACGATCATCGTCGGTACAAAAACCCGGTTGTCTTTGATGATGACCGGTGTTTCGCGGTCTCTTCTTTGGACCAGTTCCGCCTGACGCTGTTTTTCTGCTGCTTGCTGCTCAGCGGCGTCTTGCAGGTCGCGCTCCAACTGGCGTTGCCTTTCAAGCTCCAAGGCCTGCTGCTGTTTTTGTTCGGTTTCCAGTCGGGTTTTCTGCTGGTCTTCCGGCAAATGGTCATACTTTTCCCGGTAAACTTCAACCTGTTGATGATACTCCTGGGGGACCTGGCTCAGGTCATCGACAAAGAAGGTTCGGCCTTGTTTATCGACATATTTATAAAATTCCGCTTGCAGGTTGAGCGCAACACTCAGGATGATCAAAATGAATACAGACTGGATACAGACCGATCTCGTCTTCTTTGGCATCTTATTTTTACCCATTGCTTACCGAAGCCAGCTGCCAGGTGGCTTCATAACAATTTGAATATTTAAATATTCGATCTGTTTGCCGGCTGACACCAATGGGTGATCGCATTGGCGTAATAGGTCAGGACAGCCACTTCATCCGGAACCGCCCAATAAACGCCGTCTGACTGCCCGACAAGTTTTCTTAATTGTAGCATATTCAAAGCATTTAGAATAGACTCCACCCGATTTTGGGCTGAAAGATATACGTGCGCGCCGCGGCGCTCGAGTTCGAAAATGCATCGATTCACCCGCTCCTGCACCTCTGCGGCATGTAGGCCAGCGGGTTGGGCTTCGAGCAACACGCTCGCCACCAGTGAAACGGGCAACACCGGTACCACCTGACGGATGCTAGCCATAAGCCGGTTCGCCAGTTTTTCGACCTCAGCAAACCGGGCCGGGCGTTCCAGCCGGGCAAAATTCACACCGCTGTCGTCACAATATTGGCTGACAGAGACCGGATTTCCAAAATTCACGTAAGCATAGCCAAATCTCTGCCAGCGGCTTAGAATCATCAGCAGCAAACTTTTCCATATAAAGCTGCAAGTTGTTTTGATTATAAACCAGCGGCTGCGCTTTTCAGCATCGGGATCCAATTCACGCAACAAACTTCGATCTTCCAGAGTTCGATCATAGTTCACCCCCACGGGAATAAAGACGATATCACGATCACTCTGGGCGTCATGGCTGCGCAACATGTAATCTAAAAATCCCAGTTTTGGCGGCCTCAGCCGTCCGTCGCGGCTGAGCCCTCCTTCCAGAAATACCGCCTGGCAAACGCCTTCTTTTGTTGCCATATGGACATACCGCTCCAAAACGCGCCGATACAGGGGATCACGTGAGTTGCGCCGCACGAAAAAGGCGCCCATGGCGCGGATAAGCGTTTGCAGAGGCCAGATCTTAGCCCATTCCCCGACCGCATAGGACAGCGTTGTTTTTTCAGCAGCCAAAAAGGCCACCAAAACGTAATCCATGTTGCTTCGGTGGTTAATGACAAATACGACTGTGGATTCAGGATCAATTGAAGCGTAGCGCTGCTCATCGGCAATTCCAATGCGGACGCGATAGAGAAACCGCGCAATTTTTTTGGCCATCCAGTAGCCAATCCGAAAATATAGATAGACGTTAAACGACGGCACGATCTCCCGGGCGTAGGCCATCACCTCATTTTGGACCATTTCCCGGGGGCAATTGCGTTCATGCGCGTTTTCCTGGATGGCTTCAACGACTTTTGGATCGTAAACCAGGCGGTCGATTAACACCTGCCGTTTGGTCAGCTGAAACGGTTTGATCTGGATATCCAGGCGGGTACTGATTTCATCGATCAGGCGATTGATGCGTCTGCGGATAAACCATCGCGTGCTGGGAATTAGCACCCGTTCCAGGATGGCCCAGGCCGCTACCGCTATCAGAAGAATGAAAAGCCAGAGCGATATGGTGATGTCACCACTCATGGTGCCTCTTTTTAATGACTGGATTGTTGGCCGACAGCCCCCTGCGCGTCATGATGACCGCCCAAACGCAGTCGCATCTTGACGAATCGACAACAAGGTGAAATAATTACGTATTAAAAGTATCAAGGCATGATGGTGCCCATCTTTTCATCCGCTTCCGCCTGTATCAAGCGCCAAAACGAATGCGGTATTATAGGCCAGTGTACAAAGAAAGCAAAGGGGTTTTTAATGCAAACCAGGCAATCCAATGACCCGAAGAAGAAGACCCGGGACCACGGCCGTTCTGTTGCCGTCATGTTTTCGCGGGGCTCGGTGCTGCTCATTATCGCCGGTTTGATTCCTGTCATTCTGATGGGGCTGGTCGTTCATGCCAGCTATCGCAATGCAGATAAATATTACCTCCAATTTGAGGCCGGCGCGGTGGAAATCTGGCAGGGGACCTTTTCCCCGGGCGCAAAAAAGCGTATACTGATTCTGCCGGGTGTTCAGAAGCCGGCTGAAATTAAAGCCGTGTATACAAAAGAGGCCGTTTTTCCGCTGGCATTTAATTTTTATGTCAACAAGGCAGATGCCCTGATGGCTGTGACGGGGATGCCGGATTTTATCGGCATTAAATCATATCTGAACAGGGCCCTGTCTTTTGCCACCTCCGAAGAACAGCGCCAAACAACGCACACACGCATCAACCAGATTGACCGCATGATCCTGTTTTACAAAGCTGATGTGGCGGCCACCAAAGGAACCCGCAGCGAATTGGAAACGGCCCTGAATTATCTTGACCAGGCGGCCGCGCTAAACCCCGATGAAATTGAAAGTGAACTGATCGAAAAGAAAAAGGCATCGATTCAAAAACTTCTGGAGACGCTATAAAAACACCGCCATGACGACGAAACGCATCCTCATCCTCGCTCCGCTTGCGCTCACCGCGATCCTGCTGCAGTCCTATTTCTGGGTACCCACCTATGAGCAGCAGGCCAAGGGTAACCCCCAGCGGTTAAATCAATATATCAATGCCTCGATTGGCGACGCCGCCATCCTCAACCCGATTTTATCGGCTGACAGTGCCAGCAGCGAAATAGAAGGAAAAGTTTTTGAAGGACTGATTGACCGGGATGAGGATTTGAGTTTTAGAGGGCGGTTGGCAACGGATTGGAAAATTTACGAAGTGGCCTATTTTTATGTAAATGAAGCTGCTAATGTTCCCGGCCTGGATCAGGCCAGCCCTCAGGCCATCGTCAATCTAATTCAAGCAGCCCGCGAACGGAATGCTGCATTTTCGGACGAGCTTCAGAAAACGCTGGACAATATCGTGGCGGTTTCATTGATTTCCGCTCGCACCGAACGGGTGACAGAGCAGATCAGGAATCCATCTGATGACCAAGGGACTGCAAAAATCGACCTCACGGTGGCGGCGCCGGCCAGAATCAAGCTCGAATTAAAAGCGGTCGACCAGGATCTGTTTGCCAACCTTTGCCAGATTTTAGGAGAAAATTATTTCAGCAGCTTTGAGGGCGCGAAATATCTGACGGCTACGCCCGCGCAGGAAACAGAACAGTTCAAAGCCTATGCCCAGAAATACCTGCCATCCGTCGAGCATAACCCCGTGATTGAATTTTACCTCAGACCGGATGTGAAGTTTCATGACGGCCATACCTTCGATGCACATGATGTCAAATTTACCTATGAAGCCATCATGAATTCCAAAAATCTCTCACCCCGTATTGCCGACTACGAACCGGTCAAAAAGGTGCAGGTCATCGACCCGCAGACCGTCCGCATCGTTTACAGGAGATTGTATTCACCGGCCATCGGCACCTGGAGCATGGGAATTTTGCCCGAGCACCTATTGAATGACGCCGCATTGAAAAAAGAAGCGCTCAAGCTGGGCAAGGATCCGCAAGCATTTTCGATGCGCCAAAGCGGCTTCAACCGCCACCCTATCGGCTGCGGGCCTTTTGTATTTCGGGAATGGGTATCCGATCAATATATCATCCTCGATCGCTTTGAGGATTACTGGGAAGGACCGCCCAATTATAAAGAATACGTTTTACGGATAATCCCAAATTTGTTGACCCAGGAAATGGAGTTTTACGCCGGCACCATAGACAATTATGGCGTGCTACCTCACCAGGTTAAACGGCTGGCGGACAATCCGAATTATCAGAGTTTTACGGGTACCTCTTTTGGCTATTCATACATCGGATACAACATGCGTCGGAAACCCTTTGATGATTTCAGGGTTCGCACTGCCCTGAGCATGGCCATCGATATCGACAAAATTATCGAGTACGTCATTTACAACCAGGGAGAAAGAATCACCGGCCCATTCCCTACACAGACCGATTTTTACAACCATGATATCCAACCGATCCCTTATGATCCTGAAGGGGCTTTAGAATTATTGGCCCAAGCTGGATGGCAGCGCAACGCAGAAGGCTGGCTCGAAAAAGAGGGTCAGCGACTGCAATTTAAGCTCATCACAAACAATGGTAACGAAATCCGCAAAGCGATTCTGGCCATCGCGCAGGATTCATGGCGGCAAATCGGCGTCGATGTGCGCACCGATCTCTTGGAATGGGCTGTTTTTATCCAGGAGAGGGTTAATAAATTGGATTTTGACGCCCTGGTCCTGGGCTGGTCGATGGGAATCGATCCCGATCTTTTTCAGATATGGCATTCCTCTCAAACCGGTCCGAACCAGCTAAATTTTGTTGGCTTCAAGAACAAAGAAGCTGATGATCTCATCATCAAAATCAGACAGGAGTATAATCACGATCAACAGGTTCTCTACTGCCACAGTTTGCATGAGATCATTGCCAGGCAACAACCTTACACGTTTTTATATGTACGTAAATGGACAGCGATCCTTGACAAACGCATCTTTATCCGCGAAGTCGATGATAATGAAAAAGTTCGTTTTAAAAAAATCACTGCAACTCAAACCGGCAGCTATAGCTTTCATTTCAACAAATGGATCAAACTTTCGGAAATGCCTGAAATTGCGCCTTAGTCAATCATAACCATCGGAAGAGAAAATGATCTCATTTATCGGACGCAGCATTGTCCAAAAAATCATTACGTTGTTTTTTGTTTCAATTGTATCGTTTCTGATTATCCACCTGGCCCCTGGTGAACCCAGCCAGGTGGATCCTATGAATCCCAAATTTACGCGCGAAATGGTTGAACGTTTTCGCGCGGAATTCCATTTAGATAAACCGCTTTACCGGCAGTATCTTTATTTTTATCGCGATTTATTCACCGGCAAAACCGTTTCCTGGAAAGATCAACTACCCGTTTTTAAAAAGATCTGGGAACGGTTTCTCAACAGCTTGCCGCTGTTTATTGTCGGAACGATCCTGACCTGGACGATTTCATTCCCGGTGGGTATTCGCTCGGCCATATTCAGAGGGGGCATTTACGACCGCAGCTCAACGTTTTTTGCGTACTTTTTAATTTCTATTCCAGGTTTCTTTTTCGCCTACATTCTGATTATTTTCGTTGTTACTCAGTTTCATGTGCCGGTCATCGGCATGGAAACCTTTGGCATTGGTGATACGACCTGGTTGAACAGGGTAATGGACCGGATCTGGCATTTGCTACTCCCATCCATCCTGGGTGCAACTGCCGGTATTGCCGTGCTTTCCCGCTACGTTCGCAGCCAGATGCTCGAGGTCGAAGGCCAGGATTATGTCCGCACCGCCAAAGCCAAAGGACTGGCATCCGATCAGGTGCATTACAAGCATGCCCTGCGAAACGCCCTGCTGCCTTTTGTGACCATGTTTGGCCTGATCCTGCCGGGTCTAATCGGCGGCTCGGTTATTATCGAATCGATATTTGCCTGGCCCGGGATGGGCAGAATGGGGTATGAAGCGATTCTGGCCAGAGATTATCCGGTTGTTCTAACGATCAATTTTGTTTCCGCGGTGCTGGTACTGATCGGCACCTTTATTTCCGACCTGCTGTACCTGGCGGTCGATCCCCGGATTCGCCTGTGATGGAAAACACAACCAGCAATAGCCGAAATAACGTGCTGGATGAACCGCTGGCGCCCAAGCGCACTCGGCTGGAGGAATTCTGGCGTCTCTTCAGGCAAAACAGGATGGCAATAGTGGGGTTGGTTTTTTTTATCATATTTTTCGTTTTTGCCATCTTCGGCGCCATATTGACCGAAGGGAATGATCCTGTTCTCGATCCCGCGTTAGTTCGCCTGCAGGATAAGCTACGCCCACCGCTGGCCACACCCAATCTGGAACGGCTACGGCCTCATGAGGTCCCCAAGCTGGGCCTTTATGTCTTCGGTACCGACGATCTGGGCCGCGATGTCTTTGCCAGAATGCTGCAGGGATCCTGGGTATCCTTGACCGTCGGCTTTGTAGCAGTTGGTATAGCAGTTGTTATCGGTATCTTTCTGGGAGGAATTGCCGGTTATTATGGAAACCGCCACATTCGCATCGACCAGCTACTTGCCGCTGGATTTTTAATAACCGGTGTGGTCTTATTGCCCGCTGGTCTGATTTGGGCGGGTGCTATGTTTTCAATTTGCGGCATAGTCTGCATTTTAGTTTCGATTTTGACAAAAAACTCAACAAGATCTAAAACCAAACCCGCTTGGAAGCGCTTATGGTACTTTAATACCATCTCTGTCGATACCCTCATCATGCGCTTTGTAGATATCATGTTATGTTTTCCGAGCTTTTTCCTGATTCTTACCGTTGTCGCGCTGCTTCCTCCCAGCATTTGGTACATTATGATCATTATTGGATTAACGAGCTGGATGGGCACCACCCGCTTTGTGCGGGCCGAATTTCTTTCATTAAGAGAGCAGGATTTTGTAGCCGCCGCCAAAGCATTGGGTTTGGGCAATTTTCGAATTATCTTCCGCCACATGATGCCCAATGCTATTGCACCTGTTCTAGTTTCCGCTACGATCGGCATTGCAACCGCAATTCTTACAGAAGCAGGTTTAAGCTTTCTTGGCTTAGGTGTCCAGCCCCCGGATGCCTCTTGGGGAAACATCTTGTCCGACGGCAAAGGTTTTATTTTTGATGCGCCCTGGCTGACCTTTGTACCTGGGATTGCCATCTTAATTGTGGTGCTGTCATTCAACCTGTTCGGAGAGGGGTTACGCGACGTTCTCAATCCCAAACTCCGAGAAAGAAGTTAAAACTGCTTTCAATGCCGTCATCTTTTGCCCGATAGCTGCGTTGGAATGCAATTCAAAATGCTCGAGTACTCCCGTGTACGCTCTGCTTTTGAATCACATTCCGCCTTGCTATCGAACAAAATCTAAAGACCTTGAAAACAGCTCAAGTTGTTTTTTAAAACATTTGCGTCAACGTTTCAGCAGCTCGATAAAGATCACGTATGAATCATAACGAAAACAAACTGCTTTCTGTTGAAGATTTGAAAGTTTACTTTCGCAGCGAAGATGAAGTCGCCCGGGCCGTGGACGGCATCAGTTTCGAGGTCGGCCGCGAAGAAACCGTCTGCCTGGTTGGGGAATCAGGTTGCGGCAAGACCGTTACGGCATTGAGCGTCATGGGGCTGGTGCCCATTCCGCCGGGTGAAATTGCTGGCGGCCGGATCTTGTTTCGCGATCAAAACTTGTTGGATTTTAAGGATAGCGAAATGCAAAAAATCCGCGGTAACCAGATCGGCATGGTCTTTCAGGAACCGCTGACATCCTTGAATCCGGTTTTTACAATTGGAGATCAAATCGGCGAGGCCATTCAGACTCACCAGACGGCTGCCCAGAACGAAGTCGTTCTACGCAGTGAGCAACTGTTAAAAGATGTCGGTATTGCCGATCCGGCCCAACGCCTAAATGACTATCCCCATCAATTGAGCGGCGGCCAGCGCCAACGGGTGATGATTGCCATGGCACTGGCCTGCGACCCGGATCTGGTCATCGCCGACGAACCCACCACCGCATTGGATGTCACCGTGCAGGCCCAGATATTGCGACTGCTGGAGACAATTCAAAGAAAACGTTCCATGTCGGTATTATACATTACCCATGATCTGGGCGTGGTCTCAAAGGTAGCCGATCGCGTAAGCGTCATGTATGCCGGCATCATCGCCGAGCAGGGTAAAAAAGATGCGGTTTTAAAGACACCCAGACATCCCTATACCCAGGCGCTGCTGGCATCGCTTCCCAATCGCCAAAAGCGAGGACAGCGGCTCTACAGCATCCCGGGAACGGTGCCCAACCCGGCCTATAAACCCAGCGGATGCCCATTTCATCCGCGCTGCCAATATGCCATTCAAACTTGTCGTGAACAATACCCGGATACGTGTAGCTATGGTGACGGGCACATTGCCCGTTGTCCTGTAATTTTCGATGGCGAACGGGAACCCGGGGTTGAAACGTAAAGAAATGGATGTGTTTGTCCTATGAATGCAAATCGCTCTGATAACGGCACCATTCTTGAGGTTGAGAATCTGAAGAAATACTTTCCGATTCGCAGAGGGTTTTTTCAGCGCGTCAGCAGCTGGGTCCGGGCAGTGGAGGATATCTCTTTTAAAATCACACGGGCCAGGACACTGGGTCTGGTGGGTGAAAGCGGATGCGGCAAAACCACAGTGGCCCGATTGATATTAAAGCTTTTGAATGCCGACGGGGGCAAAATTTTGTTCAATGGACAGGACATTACCCAGCTGGACGAAAAAGAAATGAAGCCCCTGCGTAAAGAAATACAGATCATATTTCAGGACCCGTATGGGTCTTTAAACCCCCGCATGACCGTGGGGCAGTCCATTGCCGAGGGCCTAAAGATTGCCGGCATTCACAGCCGCACCCAACAGGAACAGCGCCTGGAAAACCTATTGAAGATGGTTGGCATGTCGCCGGCCGGCAGCGACCGCTTTCCGCATGAATTCAGCGGTGGCCAGCGCCAGCGCATCGGCATTGCACGTGCCTTGAGTGTTGAACCCGCCTTGATTATTTGTGATGAGCCGGTTTCAGCCCTGGATGTATCGATCCAGGCGCAGATTATCAACCTGTTGAAAGACCTGCAGCGTCAGCTGCAGCTCAGCTATCTGTTTATTTCCCATGATCTAAATGTCGTCGGTTATCTCTGTGACATGGTGGCGGTGATGTACAAAGGGCAGATCATGGAATACGCACCTGCCGATGCGCTCTTTGATCATCCCATCCACCCCTATACCCATCTGCTGTTGTCGGCCATCCCGGACTTCGAAGGCCCCAGCGACACTGAAATCAACGCTATGGCAGATGAGCCCGGCAAGACCGTAAACCCAGCGGACGGGTGCAGCTTTCAGGACCGCTGCCCGCTGGCAGAAGATCGCTGCCAACATGAACTCATTGAGATAGAAGAAACAGGTCCCGATCACCTGGTGCGTTGCTGGAAAACGGCCCGGGACGGCGCCTACTCATTTTGATACCACCTTGCCAGAGCGCAACATTGGAAAGGAAACAAGCCCGTGTACGATACCGGTAAGAATACCCCCAAATCGGAAATTGACCGGCGCATCGCCAATTTAAAGCGTCAGCTTGAAAAAAACGATATCGGCGCGGCGCTTTTCCTGCAACGGGCGGATCTGCTCTATTTCAGCGGCACCATTCAGGAAGCGCACCTTTTCATCCCGCTTGAAGAGGAACCGGTTTTAATGGTTTACAAAAATTATGACCGCGCCATCGCCGAATCATCTTTGAGCCGTATTGTGTCCCTGGAATCGCCCCGTGCTATTCCGCAGATCCTTAGAAACTATGACTATACCATACCGCAAACCATCGGCATGGAACTCGATGTGTTGCCGGTCAATCTGTATCGCAATTATCAACGCACATTTGAAGAATGCCATCTGGTCGATGTTTCCCATCTGGTTCGCCTGGTACGGGCAACAAAATCAACGTATGAAATCAACATGATACGCCAGGCCGCCCAATTGTCTGATGCGGTGGCCGCGCAGGTTCCGGCGCTTTTACGCG
>JASFJF010000103.1:0-10490 GCA_050122255.1 Desulfobacterales bacterium | reverse complement strand
CTTTGGCGGTAAAATCCAAGCCACCCGCTGTGCGGGTGGTCGTTAACTCCCGTGTACCGTAAACCTTGTACCATGTGCCGGAATTTTTTTATTTATATTTTATTTATATATTTATGGACGTCCCTTCCTTTTTCCATGTTTGATTCTTTTTCTTAAATATTTTATACATTCTTTAGTTGCCGTTAGTGTTTTACCGAAAAAAAAAATGATCAAGTCAATAGTTCATAAATAGCCCCCTTATACAATATGGGATATAGCACTATGTCTGAGCAAAAAGATTTTGAATTTTTAAAAGGGACGCGGTTTTTAGACGGAATTTCGCGCGATGCCGCCGCCGTTATAATGGATTGCTTTGACAGCCTGCAGATCAAGGCCGGGGAACGGTTCATCAAACAGGGCGATCCGGACGACCGCTGCTATATCATCCGCAAGGGAACCTGTGTGGCCAGTGTCGAAAAGCAGGGAGAGTTACACACCGTGGGGCGTATGCACGAAGGGGACATCGTCGGCGAGATGGCGATTTTGACGGGCGAGGCGCGCAGCGCGCATGTGGATGCTGAAACTGATATGCAAGTGTGGGGTATTTCGCGGGATCAATTCGATGTTTTGGTTGAATTGCACCCTGAACTGAGAATGATCCTCACCGAGGTTATTGCAGATCGATTCAATTCCCGCAAACTGACGGCCGAAAGGACAATCGGCAAATACCGGATTACCGATATTCTGGGACAGGGCGGTTTCAGCATTGTCTATAAGGGTGTACATGCCGCTCTGCATATGCCTGTGGCGGTGAAAATGATGAAGCACAACATGGCCATGAATGCTGATTTTTTAAGCAAATTCCACAGCGAAGCGCAAACCATTGCCGCGTTCAACCATGAGAACATCATCAAGATCTATGATTTTATAGAACAGTTTCGCACAGTCTTTATCATAATGGAGCTGGTTGAGGGCGAAACTATCAAAGACATGCTCAACCGGGAAAAGTTTTTGCCTTTGCAGCGAATAATCGATCTGTTGCTTCAGATATGCGCCGGGATGGACTATGCCCACCGCCACAACATTATCCATCGTGACATCAAATCGGCCAATATGTATGTCAGAAGTGATGGTCAGCTAAAAATCCTGGATTTCGGGCTTTCAGCACCAGCCGGCACCGAAAACGTTGAATTTTTGGGATCGGTTCCTTATATGAGCCCCGAGGAGATCGAAGGCGAGCCCGTGGATCAGCGTACCGATATCTATTCACTGGGGATTACGGCCTATGAAATGGTCACCGGCCAGAGACCTTTTCCGGAAGATGATCTGTTGGCACTATCGGAGATGCACCTGAGGGAAGACATCCCGGATCCGGCTATGTTCAGGCCGGATGTTCCCGAAGATCTCAGGCGCTTCATCTTCAAAGCCTGCGCCCGCAAGCCTGCGCACCGCTATCAGAATGTGAATGAAGTAATCCGGACCCTGCAGCCCCTGGTAAATGAACTTGGCGTAACCCGCCGACAACTGGCCGCCGACAAAAAATACATGACCACCTTGCATCTTCTGTATGTCGAAGAGCAGCGTTTAGCCTTGAAGCAGATTTTAGAAGAATTTAACGAAAAAGCCGAGAAGCTGGGTGTTGATTTTAGATCAGCCGATTTTTCAGATATTTAGGACCGCATCCAAGGCGGTTGGAAAAAAGAATCCCCCACTGAAAGCAACCTACCGTTGTCTTAAAAAATCGCCACAGAAGCTGCATTGACAACCCTTTATAAGTACCTACCTTTCAATTTAATCAGTTTGATACGAAATCTCTTAGGTTAAACTTCAGAATGAATATTTTTCTGCTCAGTCTCGGATGCGCCCGAAATCAGGTGGACAGCGAAATCATGCTCGGCCGCATCAAAATGGCCGGCTGGTCGATTGTCGAGAATCCCGAAGATGCTGACGCCATTGTCGTCAACACTTGCAGTTTCATCGAGGATGCCGCCGATGAAAGTATCGAGATGATTCTCGAGCTGGCCCATTACAAACAGGCGGGTAATTGTCAACGGCTGGTTGTCGCCGGCTGCCTTCCGGAGCGCTACCGCGAGCAAATAGCCAGCCAGATGCCCGAGGTTGACGCCTTCATCGGAACCGGGGCCTTCGACCGCATTGTAGAAGCCGTTGAGGGCTCAACATTTTCCAGCGGATGCTTGCTGCCGGACCCGTCGACCATTCTGCCCCAGGAAAAAAATGCGCCACGCACCCTGAGCACCTCGCATTTGGCCTATCTTAAAGTAGCTGAGGGCTGCAGCCAGAAATGCACCTATTGCATCATCCCCAAACTGCGCGGTTTAAAAAGAAGCCGGCCACCACAGGATATTATCTCAGAAGCGCAGGAACTGCTTGCAGCCGGTGTCAAAGAACTGGTCCTGGTGGCCCAGGATACGACTTCATACGGCAAAGATCTGCAGCCGCCGGCATCCCTCAGTCAGCTGGTCGAAAATCTGGCCGGCCTGCCGCTACAGGACGGGAGCGGTCCAGGCGCCTGGGTCCGCGTCCTTTACGGGCATCCGGAAAGCATCGACGATGCTTTTATTAAAACAGTTGCATCGTATCCCAATATATGCTCCTACTTCGACATCCCGATTCAGCACGTCAGCAGTTCCATTCTTAAAAAAATGGGTCGCAACTATAACCGGCACACTCTGGATCGACTTTTTGACAAGATTCGAGCGGAGGTGCCGGGCGCATCTTTGAGAACCACCCTTATCGTGGGGTTTCCCGGAGAGAGCGAAAAGGATTTTAATGCACTGCTGCGTTTCGTGGAAAACACGCAGTTTGATCATCTGGGTGTATTCCTTTATTCCGATTCCGAGGACATTCGGTCTCACGATTTACCCAAGCACGTACCAGCCAATGTGGCCCAGGAACGCTATGACCAGCTGATGTCATGCCAGCTGGACATATCCGCCCGAAATTACCAGCAATATATCGGTCAAACATTACCGGTTTTAGTCGAAGAGCCGGTGGAGAAAAATCTGTATGCTGGCCGGACGCCTTTCCAGGCGCCTGAAGTCGATGGCATGACTTATATTAAGTCCAGACCCGGGAAACCGGCCCCGGCAATCGGATCATTTTTACAAATCAAGGTAAGCGATGCAATGGAATATGACCTCATAGGAGATGCCGTATGAAGGATCTCAAAAAGCGGATTCTGGCGGAAAACCAAACAGATTTAGATGAAATCGAAAAACAGTTAGCAGAGAACTTAAAACCTTACCTTGATCTGGTGTCCGAAGTCGCCAACCATATTTTGTTTGCCGGCGGTAAGCGACTGCGTCCTCTGCTGCTGGTGCTGGCCGCTAAAATCTGCGGTTATAATGACAAATACGCCAAATCCGTCGCTGCGGCCATGGAATATCTGCACGCCGCTACGCTTTTGCACGATGACATCATCGACGATGCTGTTCTGCGACGCGGCAAAACGGTCGCCCACTCGGTGTACGGCAATGCTGTCACGGTTCTGGTGGGAGATTTTCTGCTTGCCCGGGCGTTGGCCATCTGTGCGGATTCCGGAAAAATAAAAATCATTCATATCATATCCAGTTTAACCGAAAACATGTCCACCGGTGAAGTCCATCAGCTGATGCGCAAAGGTGATGTCACGCTCACCGAAGCAGAGTATATGGAGGTTATCCGTCGTAAAACTGCTGTTCTTTTCCAGGCCGCCTGCACGGTCAGCGCGGTCATTGCGGAGGCGTCTCCGGAAAAAGAACAGGCCCTGTCCGATTACGGCTATAATCTCGGGCTGGCCTTTCAGATGGTTGACGATTTGTTTGATTACACGATGAATACCGCCGCCCTGGGAAAAGAAGTCGGGGCGGACCTTAAAGAAGGCAAATTGACCCTGCCGATTATCCAGGCCTTAAAACAGGCTGATACCGCTGATCGTGATCAAATGGTCAAGATCATCCAGAATGAAGACTTTACGGATGAAGAGTTTGCAACCCTCGTGACGCTATTGGAGCAAAATGGCGGAATCGATTATACCTTAAAAACGGCCGGCACCCATATTGATCAAGCCAAAGAAGCCCTTTCTATTTTTGAGACCTCCAAATTTAAGGACTCGATGTTGGATATTGCGGATTATGCGCTTGCCCGCCGCCTGTAAGTTTCCACCCCTAAATGGCTATTTTTCCGATGAGCTGTGTTCTCCGCGGTTTTCTGCCTTCGAAGTACTTCATGTACGCCGAAGGCAAAAAACCTTGTGCGGCCTTGCTCATCCAAAAAATATCTCATTTATGGCTGGAAACTAATTTACAAGACAACATACTTTTTTAAGGTCAGTTGATTTTTTCCTATTTCTTTTATTGGCAAATCCATCACATCCAGTCTGCGGCCTTTTGAACTCCTTAAATTTACATAAGAATAGATGTGAAATCCCGCACGTAGGTGCGGGAGCCCTCGACCAAAATCTAACATTATGAAGCCAGTTTTACTTTTTATTATTCATCGCGAGAATCTGCCGTTTATCCTTTTTCAGTCTTTTGAACTCCTTTCAGTAGCTTAAATTTTGAAATTATTGTAAAATTCATTTAAGGAATATGATCGATAATATTTTGACAATACTGGAGCAAAAAATGCACGCAACGTCGTTCAAATACTATGGTCGGATTGTTGTTATTGCGATGGCCCTGATGCTGTCACTTTCGGTTGCGGCCGATGCCAAAAAGAAGGTTCAGAATAAGACTTTTGTCGTTGTTGGAACGAGTCAAATTCAAGGCGGCAACATCCAGGCGGCCCGGGAAGCCGCCATATCGGAAAGCCTGGTGTCGGCGGTGGCCCTGATGACCAAAGAGGTCCTGGAGGTCGATTCTCTGATCGAACATTTTCCGCAGGTGAATGAGATTATATATGCCAAACCCAATGCCTTTATCCTGGATTATAAAGTGTTGACTGAAACTGAGTCCGGCAGGCTTTATCGGGTTCTGGTCAAGGCCCGGGTGGCGGGTGAAAAAATTGCCAGGCAGCTCTCGGGCGCAGATATCCTCAGAACGAAGGTAGAGCGGCCCGCCATACTTTTTTTGGTTTCAGAACAGAGCCTTCAACAGGATGAACCGCGGTATTGGTGGGGCCAGCAAATGGGTGGTTTCGAGGCGATTGCGGAAGCCACAATGGCGGACATTTTTAAAACCAGAGGCTTTCCGATTGTAGACCATCGGGGTGCCGGAATCGCTAATTTAACGGATCCGCGTGCTGCAGTGACGCCGGCCTTAAGCGATGAATCCGCTATTGAAATTGGAAACCGTTTGAAAGCGGATGTGATTATCATGGGCACCTCGATTGCCAGTCCCACTGCCAGTATTATGGGAGATGATTTAAAGTCCTTTAGAGCCATTCTGAATGCACGCCTGCTGCGAACGCAAAACGGTGAAGAGCTGGCCAATATTTCACGGACCTCGGTGACTGCTAGCATCAACGAAGAGGCGGGCGGGCGGGAAGCCCTGACAATGGTTGCAACCCTGGTCGCAGATGATCTGGCCACACAATTGGACGCCGCCTGGCGCCGATTGGCCGATCGACCATCGCAAGTGGAAGTTTTTGTAGAAGGGACCGGAAATCTTGCTAATTTTGTCAAGTTTCGCCGGGCGCTGACAAGCATACCCGGTGTCGGAGGGATCCGTGTCAAAGAAATCAAGCCCAATGAGACGACTCTGATCATTGATTACAAAGGCAAAGCAGAGGAACTGGCTGCAGCTTTGATGCGACAAAATTTTGAAAAATTTGGCATCAACATATATGAAATTACGCAAAGCAATTTGAAAATTAATCTGGTTCCAGGCTGAGATTCGATCGACTGATTAGCTCTTGACACTATGCCATACCGGTGTTAGGTGAGAATACCACGTCACATTAATTTTCATACAAAACTTAAAGGCACGTAGCTCAGGGGGAGAGCGCTACCCTGACACGGTAGAGGTCGTGAGTTCAAATCTCACCGTGCCTACCATAGTAAATAAAGGGGTTGCAGTAAACCTGCAACCCCTTTTCATGTGTGCGCCCGGCAGGGCGCATCTGAATAGCCTCTATCTTATTCATTCATTTGATATCCGAGCGCTTGAAAACGCTTTATAACCGGCGGAAAAATCTCTCTGGCCTGACGGATTACCGCAGTGCGCCACTCGTCCGAGGACGGGAAATACATCTCGCGAAACCGTTTCTTTACCTCGAGTTCGTCATTTTTGGTTTTATAGCCATAATGAAATCCCTGATTTTCGATGATCATATTGTGAAGCGATCTGAGGGACCCCATCGTCGTGTGGCTGTCCATGGTGCCGTATTCGAAGGACATCGGCATATAAAATTTTCCCGGAACGATTTTGCCGATGAAATCCGAAAAATCTCCGGTGGTGGTATAAAAATCCTCTGTATCTCCCCAATCAATCTGGTAGCCATCAAAAATTGATTCCATTGCACTGCGCACATCCTGGTTTTTGACCGGATTCGGAAATAGGTGAAGTGTGTTTTTTGCACCCCAACCCGTATGAAGATCAATTCCCAAAATGGCGTCATAGTCGCTGATCGTCGCGGCCAGCGCAGATTGTATTAGACGCACTTGGGGCTCAAACTCCTTGCCGCCGAAAAAGATGCCTTTTTCAAATTCATACTGTCCCTGTAAAACCGACTGCCTAAGACTCTTCATTGATTCCTGTAAAATTTTTAGGGCGGATCTGATGAAAAAGAGCCGATTGCCCATGCTGCCCATATTTACCTCTTCCCTGGGATTTAAAAATTCGACAAGTCTTGAGTAGCCCTCATTTTTAGAGCTGAAAAGCGCACGGTCGACATCACTATTTCGGTTCAGATCCACATTGTTTTCAGTGACTCTGCGGACATATTTAAAGCCATAAGGATTTACAGCATGAATTAGAACTATACCCGTGTCGCTAAGATTAACCTTCGGAAGAATCTCTTGCATGAACATTCGTTGCACGGCGCTGCCTGCGAATCCCTCCACACCGTGCACCGCGCAAGAGATGATGATCAGTTTCGACGTGTCAATCGCCGGAAGATAAAAGAGATCAATTGTCAAATCTCCATCTATCTGACTGGGCACCCGCAAACGGCTGATCTGCGCCCGATTAATTTTTTGTTTGATCTTCGATGATAGCCGCCTAAATTCTTTACGACAGGCTTCATACGAATCCTGAAAGTACGCTAAAGCAGATTCATTTTCGATGGAAACAGGGGATTGGGCCAAAACGCCTGTATGAAGCCAAAAACAGCAAATCACAATCAGAATAACGATAATGCTTTTCATAATCGTCTCCTGCAGATGCGCTAAAATACAACAAATGATTAAAATAGGCCGAAAAGCCGGGTGATGAGCCAATCGCTATTGGCGATCAACCCATGTCGTCCGATTGATAATTGCAAAACTTAATAAATCTCCTGGTCGAATATTGTCAAATAATTTTCTACCTGAGGATCACTAAATTAGGGGCCGGACGTAGGATTAAACAAATAGCGTTTGATAAAATACAATTCTTCCTTATATTAGAAATTATATTCTTAAAAATTAATATAAATTTTAGTCGCTTTGAGCTAAACGAGAGGCTTGTCGAACGGCTGTTGATGATAACAGCATTGTCAGGCGCCTCTTTGCTACCCTGAGCCGGAGAAAGAAGTTGTCATGCCGTCCGGAAAAGGCATTATTGTTTTGATGGGATCCGGTGAACTGACCGCCACGATGGTGGAAGTTCACAAAGAATTGTTAGCGCGCCTGGCGGCCGCACCCAGAGCCGTCTTTTTGGATACCCCGGCGGGCTTTCAGTTAAATGTTGACCAGATCTCAGATAAGGCCCGGGATTACTTCCAATCCCACGTCCAGCAAACCCTTGAAATTGCTTCTTTTAAATCAAACGATACCATTTCTCCGTTTGACGCCGAGCATGCCTACCAGACCCTGCGAGCGGCCGATTATGTTCTAATCGGCCCCGGTAGCCCAACCTATGCGGTACGCCAGTGGCAACCATCTCCCATTCCCAAAATCCTGAGCGATCTCATTAACGACGGTGGATCCCTGGTAGCTGCCAGCGCAGCTGCTCTGACCGTCGGTCGCTTTACCCTCCCGGTCTATGAAATTTACAAGGTTGGCCAGGAATTGCACTGGGTGGACGGTATGAACTTGCTCAAAAATTTCGGCTTCAACCTGGTCGTAGTGCCGCATTGGAACAATGCAGAAGGGGGCAATCATGACACACGCTTTTGTTTTATGGGCAAACCGCGTTTCGAGCAGCTGGTGACTGCCTTGCCGCCGGGCGTTTCCATATTCGGTTTGGACGAGCATACGGCCTGTATCTTTGACTTTGAAAGCAATCAGGCGGTTATCAAGGGCATCGGCCGGGTCACGCTTCAGCGCTCCGGGCAGCAGAGGGTATTCGATAGCGGTGAGCGTTTTTCGCTTGATGTGCTGCGGGGCACAGATAATGACGGCCGCTGGCAGAAGGTAACCGAAGTACCCCAAAAACCGACGGCAACGGCAACAAACGATAGCGATGTCTTCTGGGATCAAATTCATGGGCTGGAAAGCGATTTTCACGAGGGACTCAAGAAGCACGAAGCCCAAAAAACCACCAATGCCTTGCTTGAGCTGGATCGAATCATATGGAGGGCGCAGCAGGACCTGGAAAATGCAGAGTCGGTTATTCAGGCCCGCGACACCCTGCGAGAGATGATTGCGATTCTGGGTACCCGGCTGGCGGCGTTGCCGCGCAGCCAAACCGATTGCCTGGCGCCGGTCGTTGATCAATTGCTGCGGGTCAGAGATACGTTTAGACAACGTAAACAATTCGATGATGCGGATGCCATCCGCGACTGCCTGCAACGTGCCAACATCATCATTGAAGACAAGAAAGACGGATCTCGCTGGCGGTTATCATCATAATCAAGCCTTTCGGCTTGAGGTTCAGGGTTCAAAGGTTGATGCAACTGGCTGCTGGATTGTGGTTTCTTGCATTTGGCCGCATAAACACGAAACGCGCAACCCGGAACCCGCAACACATGTTTAACCTCTGAATTTTTGAACCCCGTGATCGACACCATGGCGGTAGATTATGGATAGATTGGACGACCAACACATTACCCTGGTATATTTAAAAAATGTACGCACATCCTCCCCTATCGATACTGGCGATTAAGTCAAATGACGGCCCTGTGCTGGATTCATTTTTTGCGTATCTGCAGTCCATGGCGCATGTCAAACTGGATCTTAAGAAGTCGACTCCGACGGATCTGAGCCCTTACGATGTTGTGATTAGCGCCGACAGCGGCAAGGGCGATCAAAGCGTTGAAGGCCTTGAGCAGTTCGTTGCCGCCGGAGGCGGTTGGTTGAAGCTGGTGTACCAATCCACCCGGCCCCTGCCCGAGATTTTTGGCGTCCAGCCCGGTCAGGTTGGGCCGGACGCCGAATTACGAGTACTGTTTGATGATCGGCATCATCCCCTGTCGCACCGCCTGCCCGATGCCGTATACCTGGAAGGCGTATACCATCCTTTGAAGCCGACGGCCGATGACAGCGAGCTGATATTATATGCCGACTGGCACTACGGGCATTCCCCTGTATTGGTGGCGCGCCAGGCCGGAATGGGCAAGGTCGCCTGCACAACCCTGCAGGCCTATCACCACCCTGTCTTGCAGCAAATTCTCTACCGGCTTCTGCGCCATCTGGCAGGATTCCGGGATGATCATAAAAAGCTGGGCATCGGCATTTTGGGGTATGCGCCATCGGTGGGCAAAATCCACGGCCTGGGTGCTGAAAACACCAGCGGCCTGGAATTGCGCGCGGCCTGCGATTTAAGCTCCGCGCGCCTGGACCAGGCGCAGCTAGATTTTGCGCACATAAAAACCTATGCGACCGCCAATGCCTTTGCGGCAGATGCCAGAATTGACCTGGTGATCATCGCCACCCCTCCCAATACCCACGCGGAGCTTGCTATTCAGATGATGGCCGCCGGCAAGCATGTGGTCTGTGAAAAACCGCTGGCGTTAACGCGTCGGGAAACCGATGCCATGGTTGAAATGGCCGAAAAGCAGGGCGTGCATTTAAGCTGTCATCAGAACCGGCGGTGGGATGTGGATTATCTGGCCATCCGGCAGGCCCTGCGAGAAGGCCTGATTGGAGAGCTGTTTTACATGGAAACGTTTGTGGGCGGTTATCATCATCCCTGCGGATACTGGCATTCGCACGACACGGTTTCCGGCGGCCTGACTTACGATTGGGGCGGGCATTATCTGGATTGGGCTGTGAGCCTGATTCCGGAGCCTGTTTATTCGGTCACAAGCACGCGGCATAAGAGAGTCTGGCATGATGTCACCAATGCAGATCAGGAACGCATCCTGCTTCGCTTTGCCGGCGGACAGGAGGCTGAATTTATGCATTCCGATATTGCCGCGCTGCGCAAGCCCAAATGGTACCTGCTGGGAACAAAAGGCGCCATCAGCGGCCAATGGCGGGATGTCGTCGA